>DATEOX010000665.1:0-9825 GCA_035273585.1 Thermoanaerobaculia bacterium | reverse complement strand
ATCTCGGAGAACGTCCCCTTCTGCTGCAGCGAGATCCCGCCGAGGCGCACCAGCTCCAGGGTCGCGAGAAAGACGGCGATCAGCTCCTCGCGGTCGCGGCCTTCGAGAAACCACTGCAGGCGGATCGGCGACTTCTCGTGCACCTTCGTGTACAGCTCGCGCATCTTGTCGGAGATCTTGTGGACCGTGCGCTGCAGCTCGATGGCCTGCGGATGGTTCTGCTTGTATCGGTTGAGCGCGGTGCGGAAGGCGTCGATGAGATCGAAGAGCGAGACCTCGCTCATGTCCAGCTCCGTAGGCTCGTTCCCCGGCAGCGGCACGCTCGGGCGCGCCCACATGCCCATGCGCAGGACGTCCAGCTCCGCGAACGTCTCGGCGACGGCCTTGAAGCGCTGGTACTCGAGCAGCTTCTGCACGAGCTCCTCGCGCGGGTCCTCGCCCTGCTCCTCGGCTGACTCGTCGCGCGGCAGGAGCATCTTCGACTTTATGTGGATCAGCAGCGCGGCCATGTAGACATAGTCCGCGGCGATCTCCAGGTCCAGCTCCGCCATCGCGTCGAGGTAGGCGTTGTATTGCTCGGTGATCAGGAGGATGGGGATGTCGTAGATGTCGACCTTGTGCTGGCGGATGAGGTGCAGCAGCAGGTCGAGCGGCCCGTGGAAGCTGGGCAGGGTGATCTTGTACGCGTTCTCGTCGACCTCCGGCTCGGGAACGGTCGGTGCAGGCTGCGGATCGTTCTGCGGATCGCTCATGGCCGCAACTCGGGATACTCGATCTGCACCGCCTTGCGCACGATCTCCATCGTCTCGCCGGCCCGCTCGCGCGCGCGGCGGCTGCCGTCGCGCAACGCATCCCAGACGATCGATGGATCGCGGTCGATCTGCTCGCGCCGCTCGCGGATGGGCCGGAGCTGCTCGATCATGATCTCGGCGATGAGCTTCTTGTCGTCCACGCAGCCGATCTGCGCCGTGCGGCACTCGTGGTCCACCCGCGCGATCGTCGCCTCGTCCGAGAAGAGCTTGTGGAACTGGAAGAGGTTGCAGATGTCGGGGTTGCCCGGGTCCTTGCGGCGGATGCGGTTCGGGTCGGTGAACATGGTCATGACCAGTTGGCGGATCTCGTCCGCGCTGCCGGTCAGGGGGATGGTGTTGCCGTATGACTTCGACATCTTCCGCCCATCCAGCCCCGGCACTTTCGGCGTGGCGGTGAAGAGCGGCTGCGGCTCGGGAAAAACCGGACCGTAGAAGTTGTTGAAGCGGCGGACGATCTCGCGGGAGAGCTCCAGGTGCGAGGCCTGGTCCTCCCCGACCGGGACGAAGTTGGCGCGGTAGACGATGATGTCCGCCGTCTGCAGCAGCGGGTAGCCGAGGAAGCCGTAGGTGTTGAGGTCCTTGTCCTCGAGCTGCGCCTGCTGGTCCTTGAAGGTCGGGACGCGCTCCAGCCACGGCAGCGGGGTGGTCATGGAGAGGAGCAGATGCAGCTCGGCGTGCTCCTTGACCTTGGACTGCACGAAGATCGTCGACTTCTGCGGGTCCATGCCGGCGGCGATCCAGTCCGCGGCCGCGTCGAAGGTCGCGCCGCGGATCTTCGACGGATCGGCGTAATCCGAGGTGAGCGCGTGCCAGTCGGCGATGAAGTAGTAGCAGTGATACTTGCCCGAGTCCTGCAACTGCACCCAGTTGCGGACCGCGCCGAAGTAGTTGCCGAGGTGGACGCGGCCGGTCGGACGAAGGCCGCTGAGAACGTACTGGGACTGATTCAAGTCGAGCTCACGGGGTTCGAATTCAGGACGCGCAGTCTAGCACGGCCGGCTGCGCTGGCTGGCCAAGCCTCGGCCGGCCTCGGCGCTCGAATTCACTCTCGTCGCGCAAGCCCCTACGAGAACAGCTCCATGATCTCCGACATGGCCGCCCGGGCCTTGGTCAGCATCGGCTCGTTCTGGGCCGTGGCGCTGAGGCGGATGACCTTGTTGTACTGCTCGATGGCCGCCGTGTAGTCGTTCAGGCAGCGGTGGTAGATGTCTCCCTTGCAGAGCTTGGCCTCGAGGTTCAGCGGATCGAGCTCCAGGATCTTGTTCAGGAAGATCATGGCCGTGTCGTACTTCTGCTCCTCCATGGCCATCTTGTACCGGAGGCGGTAGAGCGAGATCAGCTCGTTGTCCTTGGGATCGATCCACGCTCCGGGGAGCACGTTGAGAAGCGTGGAGAGGAGCCGGTTCCTGCCGACCGGATTCGAGCGTTTCACCTCGAGCCTTTGCTGCCGCATGTCCCACACCCTCCCATTGGCGAACGCGAATGAGATTATCTTAGGTTGTGATCGCGCGATCGTCAAGCTGTTGACGAAGCGAATGCTGCTATTCTTTCCGCCGATGCGCATCGCCGTCTACCCCGGCTCGTTCGATCCGCTCACCAATGGGCACCTGGACATCATCCGCCGGGCCACCCGCCTCTTCGACCGCGTCCTCATCTCCGTCCTCGAAAACGAAGGCAAGTCGCCGCTCTTCACGGTCGCCGAGCGCGTGGAGCTGATCGCCCGCTGCACGAGCGACATCCCGGGCGTGGAGGTCCACTCCTTCTCCGGCCTCCTCGTCGACTTCATGCAGCGGATGCACGCCACGGCGGTCATCCGCGGCATCCGTGCCGTCTCCGACTACGAGTACGAGCTGCAGATGGCCCTCATGAACCGCGAGCTCCATCCCGGCGTGGAGACGATCTTCATGCTCCCCGCCGTCGAGTACACCTACGTCTCCTCCCGCCTGGTCAAGGAAGTCTTCCGCCTCGGCGGCGACGTGGCCCGCCTCGTCCCTCCCCTCGTGCTCGAGTCGCTCAAGGCACGCCTGCCCCTCGCCGTGTCATCCTGAGCCGCGCAGACGGCGAAGGATCTCCCGGCAGAACGAGGAGATCCTTCGGCGTCTCCGCGCCTCAGGATGACACTCACTCACTCCGCGGATCGAGCGCGTCGCGGAAGCGGTCCCCGATGATGTTGAACGCCGCGACGGTGGTGAAGATGGCCACGCCCGGGAACACGACCAGCCACCACGCGTAGTCGATGTACTGCTGCGCGGTGGAGAGGATGCTCCCCCACGACGCGGTCGGCGGCGGCAGCCCGAACCCGAGGAAGGAGAGCGCCGACTCGGTGACGATCGCGCCGGCCACGCCGAAGCTGGCCGAGACCAGCACCGGCGCGAGCGCGTTCGGCAGCAGGTGGCGGAAGATGATCCGCCGGTCGCGCGCGCCGCTCGCCCGCGCCGCCTGCGCGAACTCCAAACCCCGCAGCCGCAGGAACTCCCCCCGCACGAACCGCGCCTCCGAGGTCCACGTCGTCAGGCCGAGAGCGATCATGATCGTCCAGAGCGAGGGACGAAAGAGGGCCACGATGCCCAGCACGAGGAAGAGGAATGGGAAGCAGAGGACGACCTCGATCAGGCGCGATACGACCCAGTCGACCGCGCCGCCGTAGTAGCCGGCCAGCGCGCCGAGCAGCGACCCGATGATCAGCGCCAGCGCGGTCGCGGAGTAGCCGACGGTGAGCGAGATACGCGCGCCGTGGATCATCCGCGCCAGCACGTCGCGCCCCAGGTCGTCCGTGCCGAGGCGATGCACGGCGTCGGGCGAGCGGAGGCGGTTCACCACATCCACATCATCAGGACCGAACGGCGAGAGCATCGGGGCGACAATCGCGATGATCGTCATCAGCCCGACGTACACCAGCGCGGCGACCGCCAGCTTGCTGCGCCGGAAGCGCGGCCACAGCGCATGCGTCACCGGTGCGCCTCTTCCAGGCGGATGCGCGGGTCGGCGAAGGCGTAGAGGATGTCGGCGAAGAGGCTGGCCAGGAGGGTCACGACCGCGGTGGCCACGGTCAGGCCGAGGACGACGGGGTAATCGCGGGAGAGGATGGACTGGAAGTAGAGGTGCCCGACGCCGTCCCACTGGAAGATCTGCTCGACGATCACGCTGCCGGAGATCAGCCCCGGGATGGTCAGGCCGAGGAGGGTGATGAGCGGGATGAGCGCATTGCGGAAGGCGTGGCGCCAGAGCACCGCGCCGCTCGTCGCCCCCTTCGCCCGCGCGGTGGTGATGAAGTCCTGGCGGATGACCTCCGTCAGGGCCGACTTGGAGAAGCGGGCGAAGATGGCGAGCTGCGCGTACGCGAGGGTGATGACCGGCAGGACGAGGTGGCGGAGGCGGTCGAGGAGTTGCGCGCCGGTGCCGAGGTCGAGGTAGGAGTCGGACGTCATCCCGAAGAGCGGCAGGACGCGCAGCTTGACGGCGAAAAACTCCATCAGCAGCAGCGCCACCCAGAACGTCGGCAGGGAGTAGAGGAGGAAGAAGATCACCGCCGATGCCCTCTCGCTGGTGCGCCCCGAGCGCGAGGCGCTCCACATCCCGGCCGGGATACCGATGGCCGCCGCGACGAGGAAGGCGATGAGGTTGAGCTGGAAGGTGTTGGGCAGCTTCTCCAGGATCACTTCCGTGACCGGCCGCCGGTCGGTGATGGAGCGCCCGAGGTCGAGAGTCACGATGCCCCGCAGCCACCACCCGTACTGCACCGGCAACGGCTCATCGAGATGGAACTCGTGCTTGATCGCCGCCAGCGCCGCATAGTTGACGTGCGTCGACCCCGCCTTGCCGAGAAAGAACTGCACCGGATCGCCGGGCACGCTGTGGATGAGAACGAAGGTGGCAACCGTGATGCCGAAAAACGTGAAGACGGCGTAGAGAAGGCGACGGACGAGGTACGCGGTCATGTGCGCTCGAGGAGTCGAGCGCATTATCGGGCACTCAGCGTTCGAAGCGCACCCGCTGCCAGCGCGGCTCGATTCCTCGCTCGATCGTCGGCGGCGGCGCGGTCACCGCGACGAGCGTGTCGCCCTCGAAGAAGGCGCAGCCCCACGGGGCATCCGCCCGCCACGTGCGCGGAGGGAGCGCTCCGCGATAGATCGAGACGAGGTTCGGCGAGCCGTCCATCAGCGAGCGGACGAGCGTGACCGTGTCGCCGACGGAGTGGAAGGCCTTCACGAGCGGCGGGTTCTGCGGATGGACGTCGGCGGGCAGCGAGGAGACGTCGAGCACGTCCTCGATCGTCGCCGTCGCCGTCGGGGCATCGTCGTATACGGCGTCGATCCAGTCGGCATCGCGCCCGCGCGTCTTGCCGTTCACGGCGATGCTCAGGAACGTCACCGACGCGCTGCTGTCGTCGTATATCGCGTAGCGGTTCGCGGCGACGCGCTCGATCCGGCTTCGGTCGACGTTCGAACAGCCGTCGGCAGGTGCGATCGGCAGGAGCTCGCCGAGCACGACGCCCTCGCGGGAGAGGACGGTGA
Source organism: Thermoanaerobaculia bacterium (assembly GCA_035273585.1). Classification (GTDB taxonomy): domain Bacteria; phylum Acidobacteriota; class Thermoanaerobaculia; order Gp7-AA8; family Gp7-AA8; genus JAFAVZ01. Next base: position 4,499 of record DATEOX010000665.1, on the reverse strand, counting down.
GGAGCGGCACCTTGCCGTCCGCGCCGCGCCCCGGCGCGTAGGTCAGGGCGAGGATCGTCCCTGCCGGTCCGGCAGCGACTCCGCCCACGCAGCCGCGCAGACGGATGGCCCGGATCGGGAGCGGCATGTCGTCCTGCGCGAGACGAAACAGCTCGATGCCGTTCGCGCCGCCTTTGACCGGCAACCCTGCCGCGGCGGCGAGCGTCTTCCCATCCTCCAGCACGGCCGCATCGACGATCTGGCCGTGCAGCTTCCCGTCGCGAAGATCGCGCGGCACGACCATGTTCGCGGTGATGCCGAACGGCTGGTTCTCGCTTCCGCGCATGATGGCCGCGGCGACGTTTCGCGGGTGGACTTCATCGCCTTCGTCGTAGAGCACTGCGTATTTCCCGTGGATCAGCGGCACGATGCGCAGCGCGCGCGTATGCATCACGGCGAGCGTGGAGCGGCTTTGCGGAATCTCGACCGACTCGGGCAGCGGCACGGTTTCACTGGAGGTGGCAATCGGACGCATCGCCGCGTGCTGCGCCGCGGCGGAGAGGGCAAAGCAGATGAGAATGGTGAAGTGCTTCAGCATTGGGCTCTCTCGACGCAGGGCACCAGGATCTCCGAGGTCGTCCTCGCGTGTTCGAACCTTCGAGCGAGCCGCACAGCGAGCCGACTGTGCGGCGTCGAGGTCAGCGGCCGGCGCATCGGGTATTCATTATAGAACACCGCATCTCCGGCACGCCCCCCCCTACCGCCGCCGCTCGCTCACCGGGATCCACCAGTCCAGCGGTCCCGGGTACCAGCGCTCCAGGCCGTAGCCCTTCGACTCCTTCACGCCGTGCACGCGTTTGTTGAAGGCCCACTTCGACGACACCTGCACGGTCCAGGTGTACGGCTGGTCGTCGGCCAGGACGGCGTGCAGTTGCTGGTAGAGCTTCGTCCGCTTGCTGAAGTCGAGCTCGCGGCGGGCGGCGTCGAGCAGGCGGTCGGCCTCCGGGTTCGAGTAGTAAACGAAGTTCTGGCCGTTGGGGATGATCTCGCGCGAATGGAACTCGGCCGAGTTGTCGGGGTCGGCGTCGAGGTTCCAGGCCATGAAGACCGCGTCATAGTTGCCGTGCAGGACGCGGTCGATGAGGCTGGCCGGCTCGATGGGAGCGATCGACATTTCCACGCCGATCTTCTTCAGCTCCGCCTGCAGCAGTTGCGCGAACGGCAGCGCGATCTGATTGCCGGCGAAGACGCTCATCTCGAAGCGAAACGGCTTGCCGCCGCGGTCGAGGATGCCATCGTGGTTCGTATCCAGCCACCCCAGCGAGTTGAGGATGCGCAGCGCCCCCTGCGGGTCGTACGGCAGCACCGGCACCTCGGGGTTGAAGGCGTACTCGTCCGGCGTGAACGGACCGGACATCGCCCGGGCCGTGCCGTGATAGAGGTCGTTGACCACCGACTCGAGATTCACGCACATACCGAGGGCGCGGCGGACGCGCTTGTCGGCGAAGAGCGGATTGCGGCCGTTCCAGCCGATGTAGTTGTAGTTCATCATGTAGAAGCGGCGGAAATCGATGTAGCGCCGCAGCTCGGGGCGCTTCCCGTCGCGCAGGAAGATGTCCGAGCTGATCACCGTCTCGTCGATGTCCCCCACCTTCAGCGCGTTCCAGGCCGTCTGGCCGTCGGTGATCACCTTGAAGAGGACCGTCTGGATGTACGGTTTGCGGCCCCAGAAGTCGGCCCGCCGCTCGAGGAGGATCTCCTTCCCCGGCACGCGGCGGACCAGCTTGTACGGCCCACTGCCGACGGCGGTGGACGTGTACGCCGTCTTGAAGTCGCCATCCTTGTAGACGTGCTCCGGGAGGGTGGCGAGCTCGGCGAAGCGGACCAGTTGCGCCGCCAGCGCTTCCTTGAAGCCGATGACCACCGTGTGGTCGTCGATCGCCCGCGAGCGCTTGACGTCCGCCGTGATGAACGCCGCCGCCACCTGCACCGACTCGCTGTCCGCCTCCATGATCTTGCGCAGGGTGAAGAGGACGTCGCTGGCCTTCACCGGCTGCCCGTCGGAGAAGGTCGCCTTCGGGTTGAGGTGGAACGTGTACTCCAGGCCATCCTTGGAGATCTCCCACGAGTCGGCCAAGCCGGCGATGGGACGGAGGTTCGCGTCGAGGTAGAGCAGCGGCGTGAAGAGATAGTCGCCGACGATCTTGTCGTACTCGCCTGCGGCGAGGATCGGATTGAGCGTCGAGACATCCGACTCCAGGCGGCGGATGAGCGTCCCGCCATCCTGCGGCTTCGACTCATCGATGGCCGTGGAGGTGGCCGAGGCCTGCACCGCCGGCGCGGCGCTCCGCTCCCGCGAGCAGCCGGCCAGCGCCAGACAGACGATGAGCGGGATGAGCAGCCGAGCGGGACGGTTCACGGCTGCCCATTATAGGCGGCGCGCATCAGGGCAACGTCACGGACTCCGTGGCCACGTTGTAGAAGCCGTCCACCGCGCGCACGATCACGAAGCGGCCGGAGATCGCCGTGCGCGGCAGCTTGTACGTCTCGTCGCTCGAGTCGGCGATGCCGTCCACCGGCGTGAGGCGGATCCACTTCTGCGCGTCGGCCGAGTACTCCACCTTCCCCACCGTGGAGAGCTTGTCCGCAACCCGGATCTGCACCTGGTCGGCGGAAGGCGTGACCGTCACCGCGGGCGGCGTGTTGTCCACCTGGAACTCGACCCCTTCCTTCGTGTCGCCCAGCGGCATGTCCGGATTGTCCAGCGCGTCGCTGGCCGTGAGGCGCAGCTCGTACGTGCCGTCAGGCAACTGCGAGGTGTCGAAGTTGAGCTGCGTCTCGTCGAGGTTCTCGCGCAGCCGCAGCCACTGGTCGCTCCCGCGGCGGCGGAAGGAGACGGTGTAGCGGAGATTGTCGCCGTTGTCGTCGTGCGCGCGCCAAGTGATGGTCCGGAATCCCTTCCGGAACACTTTCTTCCCCTGGTCCTGCTTGTCCCTCGGCGTGTCGAGGCTGGTGAAGATGCCGTACTCGTCGGGGTTCGTCGCCTCCACCACCTGCGGCGACGCCGGATACGAAGAGCTGATGAAGACCACGGCCGGGTCCTGCACCGTCACCGAGTCGATGGCCGGCGCGACGTTACGGTTGATGAAAGCCACGGTTACGGAGTCGACCGCCGTGGTCGCCGTCGGCTTGGGCATGGTCAGTTTCCACTGCACGTACCGGCCGGCCGGGGCGTTGACGCTCCCCTCCGGCGCGGAGACCGGCGCGCTCCAGTTGCTCCAGGTGGAGTCGGGCGTGCGGGTGTTGCCGGTGCGGAAGGCGACGGCGAGCCGGCCGTTGTCGACGTCCGTCCCCTCGATGCGGTAGTGGCCGAACTGCGAGAAGCGCTCGACGTCCTTGGCCACGGAGCGGAACTCCGCGGTCGCCGACGGCCGCTCGTCGACGCGATAGACCGCGCCGCTGTTCGTGGTCGTGATCAGCATCTGGCCACCCTCGTTCGAGATGGAGACGACCTGCTTCTCCGGCACGGTGGCGATCAGCGCCGCCTCGTTGTCCTTGTACGAGTAGACGCGCCCCTGTGGGCCGGTGGAGAGAAGGACCGAGCCGTTCGGGCCGCCGCTGATGGCGTAGACCATCTCCCGCTCGAACTTGCGCACCACTTCCACGAAGCCGTCCGGATTGATGCGATACAGCTCGCCGCTTCCCGCCTGCGAGCCGGCCGCCGACGAGCCGCCCTCGTCGAAGGAGAAGCTCACCTCGACGTTCGCCGTCCCTTCCGAGGCGTCCTTCTTCTCCGCCGAAGAGCCGGAGCCCGACGACGATGAGCCGGAGCCGGACGAGGAAGACGACGGCGACTTCGTAGCCGACTTCGCCGGCGCGGACGACGGCAGCACGTTGCTCACGCCCGAGGCCCAGCCGACGCCGTTCGCGTCGACGTAGATGGCCGAGATCTCGTTCAGCGCCGAGTCGTACAACGCGTGCGCGGAGCCGTCGGCGCGGACCTCGTAGATGCGGCCCTTGCCGGAGCCGCCCGCCAGCAGTGAGCCATCCTTCCGCTCGGCGATCGAGCGGACGTGCGTGTCGGGGCCGTCGAACCAGACCTTCCCCTGCCCGGCGCCGGTGACGCGGAACAGCTTCCCTTCCACGCCGGTGGCGACGGCGAGATCGCCGTTGGCCAGGAACTGCAGGGCCCAGATGTAGGCCTGCTTCGGCTCGTAGAAGATGGTCGACTTGCCGTCATCCGGATTGACGCGGTAGACCTTGCCGTTCGGCGAGGAGCCGACGAAGAGCGCGCCGTCGTGGAAGGCGACGCTGTAGATCTCCGGCTCGGGCGAGGTGTAGATCAGCTTCAGCTCCGTGCCGCGGAGGCGATAGACCTTGCCGTCGTTGCCGGTGCCGAAGAAGCGATCGCCGTTCGGCGCCATGGTCTGCGAGAGCACGAAAGGATCGGTGAAGGAGGCCACTTTTTTCATGGCCGGAGCGGCGCGCAGTTCCCCGCGCGAGGTGACGGCAAATCCTTC
>DATEOX010000664.1:0-3672 GCA_035273585.1 Thermoanaerobaculia bacterium | reverse complement strand
ACGAGCGCGAGGGTGTGAGGCGCGAAGGAAGGAACGGGAAGGGCGGGGTTTCGTTTGGTCGGGCAGGGGGGATTTGAACCCCCGACCACCTGAACCCCATTCAGGTACGCTACCAGGCTGCGCTACTGCCCGACGAAGGTGCGCATGCTAGCACGCGCGGGGTGGCGGGTGGTGGTAACGCGCAAGGGGCGGGGGAATTCCGAAGGCTACGGCAGCCCCGCCGCCCACAGCACCAGGTACTTCGTCACCTCGATGTTCCGGGCGGTGGGAACGATCGCGATCTCCTCGACGGCGCGCGCTTTCGACGTCAGGTCCTCGCGCAGGGACTGGAGCTCCTTGTCCCACGCCTTCTGGATCTGGGCGATGTTTTCCATGTAGTCCGTCTCGCGGGCGGAGTGGGGGGCGTCGGTCACGGCGCTGCGGCCGGCGGTGATGTTGTACAGGGTCTGGCCCCAGGCGACGTTCACGTTCTGGCGCTGGGACTCGTCGCCGGTCTGCTCCTGGTCGTCGAGCTCGCGCTGCTCGCGCTCGGAGCGCTCCTTGAGCTGGTCGATGCGCCGCCGGAACGTGCTCTCCAGGCGCTCCTGCTCGTCCTCGAGCTGGCGGTTCGCCTCCTCCAGGCAGCGGCCGATGAACGCCTCGCGCGTCTCGTGCGGCTCGGAGTAGAGGCCGAAGGTCGAGTTGGCGTAGATGTGCAGCCGCTCGCGCTCGCCGAGGAACTGCTTGAACGAGTCCTCCGTGCGGATGAGCGTATCGGGGGAGAGGCGGATGTCGATGCGGTGCGCGGGGTCGGGCGTGGCCCGGATGTCCAGCTTCTCCGGATCGATCTGCGACGCCTGCTGCCAGAGCACGCTGCCGTCGCTGGGGTGGATAGGGGCCACGTACGAGCGCACCACCTGATGATGCACGCCGCTTCGCGACTCGGTGTGCGTGACGATCCCCTCGGCCAGCACGTACGGGCGATACGCGCCGCTGCCGCCGTAGACGTAAAGCTGCTCGATCGCGTCCGGCGCCTGGCGCGCGGAGACGCGGCCGCGGCCGAAGCCGAGCGCGGTCTGCGACTCCTCGCCGGCATCGACCGTCATGCCGTGCGCGACCGGCGCCGCATCGAGAATCCGTCCCGGCACATCCGCGAGCGCCGCAACGATCGCCTCGCGACGGTCGGGCGGGAAGAGGAAGACGATGCAACCGCCGCCCCCCGCCCCGCACACCTTCCCGCCCCACGCGCCCGCGCCAACCGCCGCGGAGATGGCCGCGTCGATCTCCGGCGTGGAGATGCCGTCGACCAGCGCCTTGCGGTTCTCCCACTCGTGCGCCAGCGCCGCGCCGGCGGCCTCGAAGTTGCCGGCCAGCAGGGCCTTCTCCATCTCGATCGACGTCGCGGCGATCTTGTCGAAGCCCTTCTGCACCTTCTTCTTGCCGTCGATCTGGCGCTTGTACATCTCCCAGTTGTTCGTGCCCGAGAAATGCGCCACGCCGGTGTAGTGGAGGAGCATGTGCGCGGAGAGGTCGGCCACCGGGATGGGGATCGGATGCCGGACCGGCATGCCGGGATTGAGGTGCAGCGAGGCAAGGCCGCCGAAGACCGGCGGGTAGTAGTCCTGGATGCCCGCCGGGACGCCCAGGAGGCGCGTCTCGAGGTCGCGGACGAGGAAGATGAGCTGCTCGCCCTCGATCGGCTCGCCGGCGAGCTCGGAGAGGGCGCGGACGAGGGTGATGGCCAGCGCCGAGGAGCCGCCCAGGCCGGAGCCGCGGGGGGCGTCCGTGCGGGTGGTGATGTGCACGCCGTTGAGGTGGAAGTGCTCCACGAGGCGGTAGATGAGCGCCGCCTTCGGATCATTGGCCAGGTCGTGCAGCGACTCGTAGCGCTGGCGGTACTGCTGGTCCGTGAGATGGATCTCGATCGCGCCGTCGGCCGACTCCGACACCTCGGATTCGGCGTAGTAGGAGATGGCGACGTTCACCGTGCGCGAGCCGGGGTGGAAGAGGTAGATGGGCCAGAGGTCGAGAGTGCCGCCAGCGAGATCGGCGCGCACCGGCGCGCGGGTGATGACCTTTTTCATGATCGGGGGTTTTCCGACTTGCTAGAAGAGTGCCCGTCGCTTCGGCGCGGCCTGTGCGACTCGAGCGGACGGCGCATTGAGGCGCGGCGTCAGACGGCTCACGTCCGCGCGGAAGGTGCGCAGCTCGGCGGCGCCGAGCGGATCGGGCGTGATCGACTTCAGTTTCAGCGGATCGAGCCACGTCCCGTCATCCGAGACGCGGTAGTCGAGATGCGGCCCGGTGGCCAGGCCGGTCATGCCGACGTAGCCGATGACATCTCCCTGCATGACCTTTGACCCGCGCTTGATCCCTTTCGCGAAGCGGGAGAGATGCAGATATGACGTCTCGATGCGCGAGGTGTGGCGGATGCGGACGAAGTTCCCCTCCCCGCCGCTGTAGCTGGCCTCCAGCACCACGCCGTCCGCGGTGGTCATCACCGGCGTGCCGGTCGGCGCGCCGTAGTCGACGCCGTGGTGGGGGCGGAAGTAGTGCAGCAGCGGATGGAAGCGCTTCTTCGAGAAGCCTGACGTGATGCGCGTGAACTGCAGCGGCGCGCGGAGGAACTGCTTGCGCAGCGGCGTGCCGGTACGGGCGTAGTAGCCGGCCCGGCCGTCGGCCGACTCGTGGCGGAAGGCCTCGTACGTGACCCCCTCGTGCGTGAACCGCGCGGCCTTGATCGGCCCGTAGCCGACGAGATCGCTGCCGGCGAACTTCTTCGCCACCACGAGGCTGAACGAGTCGCCTTTCTTGAGGGCGAAGAAGTCGATGTCCCACTGGAAGACGTCGACGAGCTGCTGCACGAGCTGCGGCGCCTCGCCGGCCTGGCGGAGCGCCTCGTAGAGCGACGAGTCGATGGTCGCCGCGACGTCCGTCTCCAACTCGCGGACGTCCGCCTGGCGGGCGGTGACCTCGAACGTCTCGCCGTTGCGCACCGCGTCGAGCAGCCCCCAGCCGAGAACCTTCATCTGCACGGCGTCGACGCGATCGGAGGGCCCGTAGTGGAAGCGGAGGAGATGGCCGGGGCGGAGGCGGCGGAGGTCGACGAACTGGCCGAAGCGGTTGTTCAGCGTCGCGCTCTCGCCGCGGGTGAGGCCGCCCTCCACGAGGATGGAGTCGAGCGTGTCGCCGTCCTCGAGGGTGAGGATGACCGAGTGGGCGGGGAGGTGGGCGTCGGGGGTGGCCACGAGGTCGGCGTAGCGGAGCTCGGGCGGGGGGACAGGGGCCGCGGCGGGCCGCGGGGCGGCCGACTGCGCCGTCGGGTACGTGGCGAGCAGGAGCGGAATGGCCAGCGGCAGGGCGACGGCGAAATAGAGCCGCCGCGGCCGCCTCACCAACCCACCCAAACGTTCGCCCAAGGCGAGGAAAACTCTCATTACGAACGACTTTGAGACCGAATGTATAGCAGCTACTGCGCTCGAGGTTCCAGTGACAGAATTTGCACCTGGGTCTTCGCGGACTCGTTCTGCAGGGGATCGGCCTTATGGAAGGTGACGGGGACGGCGAACATGCTGCCGTCGGCCGGGACGTCGCGAATCTGGGTGATGGTCATCTCCCGCCGGCTGGTGCGCGAGGCGTTGAGGGGGATCTTCGAGCCGGTGGCGACCTTGTTGTTCGTGGTCGTGACCTGCA
>DATEOX010000663.1:0-4753 GCA_035273585.1 Thermoanaerobaculia bacterium | reverse complement strand
CGCCGCCCGTCCGTGCCCGCCCGCCCCCGAACTGCTCCGTGAACTGGGAGAAATCGAAGCCGGCGAACGGATTGCCGCCCTGCCCGCCGAAGCCGCCGCTGAATGCCTCTTTTCCGAGTCGGTCGTACTGTGAGCGCTTCTCCGCGTCGCTCAGCACCGCGTAGGCCTCGGAGATCTCCTTGAACTTGTTCTCCGCGTCCTTGTTCCCCTTGTTCTTGTCCGGGTGGTACTTTTTGGCCAGGGCGCGGTAGGCCTTCTTGATCTCGTCGTCCTTCGCGTCCTTCTTCACGCCGAGGATGTCGTAGTAGCTGCGGTCTGCCACGGGGCGAAGTATAGCGAGTGGCGTACCCGCGCACCGGCGGCACGTGGCGAGCATAGAATGCGCCGCATGTACGGATCGCTTGCGCGTCGCAACGTCCTGACGATGATCCTGGCCGGCGGCATGGGCGAGCGGCTCTACCCGCTCACCCGCGACCGGGCCAAGCCGGCCGTGCCGTTCGGCGGGCGCTATCGCATCATCGACTTCGTCATCAACAACTTCATCAACAGCGGCTTCTTCAAGATCAAGATCCTGACCCAGTTCAAGTCCAACTCCCTCATCGAGCACGTCACGCGCACCTGGCGGCTGGTGCCGGAGATCGGCCAGTACTGCGACGTCGTGCCGGCGCAGATGCGCAAGGGGCCGTTCTGGTTCCGCGGCACGGCCGACGCCGTCTTCCAGAACCTCGAGCTCATCTTCGACGAGCAGCCGGAGTACGTCTGCGTCTTCGGTGGCGACCACGTCTACAAGATGGACGTCACGCAGATGCTGCAGGAGCACATCGCCAACGACGCCGACCTGACCATCGCCACCATCCCGGTGCCGGTCGAGGAGGCGCACCAGTTCGGCATCGTCGAGGTGGACGCCGACTGGCGGGTGACGGGCTTCGTGGAGAAGCCGAAGAGCGGTGCGAAGACGATTCCCGGCCGTCCGGAGATGGTCCTGGCCTCGATGGGCAACTACATCTTCAAGGCCCGGGTGATGATCGACGTCCTGCAGCGCAACGCCCTGCGCGACTCGGCCCATGACTTCGGCAAGGAGATCATCCCGGCCATGTATCCGACCATGAAGGTGCAGGCCTACGACTTCGGCAAGAACCACGTGCCGGGGGAGGCGGAGAACAACCGCGGCTACTGGCGCGACGTCGGGACGATCGACTCGTATTTCGCCGCCTGCCTCGACCTGGTGTCGGTCACGCCGGCGTTCAACCTCTACAACCCGCAGTGGCCGATCGTCTCCGCGCCGCAGAACCTGCCGCCGGCGAAGTTCGTTTTCGCCGACGCCCAGTCGCAGCGCATCGGCATCGCCACCGACTCGCTGGTCTCCGACGGCTCGATCATCTCCGGCGGGACCATCAACCGCTGCGTGCTCCATCCGCGGGTGCGCATCCACTCCTACTCCGACATCGACGAGTCGATCCTCATGGACGGCGTGGAGATCGGGCGGCACTCGAAGATCCGCCGGACGATCGTCGACAAGGGGGTGAAGATCCCGGCCGGGACGACCATCGGCTACGATCTGGAGCTCGACCGGCAGCGGTTCACCGTGACCGAGACCGGGATCGTGGTGGTGCCGAAGGGCGCCGAGATCGAGGAAAGAGTCACCGCATGAAACCTCGCAGCGACGGACGCGCGCCGGACGAGCTCCGGCCGGTCGTCATCCATCCCAACTTCACCAAGCACGCGGAAGGCTCGGTCCTCATCGAAGTCGGCCACACGAAAGTCATCTGCACCGCCTCGGTGCAGGAGAAGGTCCCGCCGTTTCTGTATCGCAGCGGCAAGGGGTGGGTGACGGCGGAGTACGGGATGCTCCCCCGGGCGACGACGGACCGCGTGGAGCGCGAGGCGGCGAAGGGGAAGCAGGGCGGGCGGACGATGGAGATCCAGCGCCTCATCGGCCGCTCCCTTCGCGCCGCCGTGAACGCCGAGCTCCTCGGCGAGCGGACGATCTGGATCGACTGCGACGTGATCCAGGCCGACGGCGGCACGCGCACGGCGTCCATCACTGGCGCGTACGTCGCCCTCGTGACGGCCCTCGGCCGGATGTATGTCGACGGGAACATGGTGTCATGGCCGGTGACCGACTTCATCGCCGCGGTCTCGGTGGGGATGCTCGGCGGCCAGGCGCTGCTCGACCTGGCCTACGACGAGGATTCGAAGGCCGGCGTGGACATGAACGTGGTGGCCACCGAGAAGGGGCGCTTCATCGAGCTGCAGGGGACGGCCGAGGGGGCGACGTTCTCGGATGAGGAGATGAACGCGATGATCGCGCTGGCGAAGAAGGGGATCGGCGAGCTGGTGGCGAAGCAGCGCGAGGTCCTGTCGCCGCTGCTTGCGCGCGTCGATAATGTCGCGCGTGAGCGGCTCAACCGCAAGTTCCGCTAGCGATCTCCGCATCGGCGAGTGGCTCTTCCTGCTCACCTTCGCGGTGTACGGCTACTTCTACGCCGGGGCGGGATGGAACCAGAACGCGCAGCTCGACCTCACCCGCGCCATCGTCGAGCAGCATTCGTTCGCCATCGACGCGTACGCCTCGAACACCGGCGACGTCTCCATGCACGGCGGACACGTCTACGCGAACAAGTCGCCCGGCATCTCGTTCCTCGGCGCGATTGCGTACGCGCTGATTCATCACGATGTCCCCGACGCGGCCATCGCCGGCTGGCTGGTGACGCTGCTCACCGTCGTTCCGCTCGGGGCGCTGATCCCGGCGCGGCTCTACCTGGAGGGGCGGCGCCGCGACTTTCCACCGCTGTGGTGCGCCGCCGTGGCGCTCACCATCGCCTTTGCGACGCAGCTTTTCCCGTACTCCACGTTCTTCATCCTCCACGTGCCGAGCGGCGCGCTGATGCTCCTCGCGCTCATCGAGCGCCGCCCAGTGCTGGTCGGCCTCGCGGCGGGCGGCGCGATCGTGATGAACTATCTCTGCGCGCCGATCCTCCTCTGCGCGCTCCTCCTGCGCGGCTGGCGCGCCCTTCTCGGCGCCGCGCCGCCACTGATTCTGCTCGCCGTCTATCAGCGCATCTGCTTCGGCGCGTTCACTACCATCTCCATCGCCAAGGAAGACCCGCGCTTCCTCACGCAAGGCCACGTGATGGGGGTCTTCGGATGGCCGTCCCTCGAGGCGCTGATCGGCATTACCGTCTCGCCGTACCGCGGCCTCTTCTTCTTCGCGCCGGTGCTGGTGATGGCCATTGTCGGCCTCTGGCGCTGGCGCTCGTGGAGCGTCGTCTTCGTCAGCGCCGTCTTCTTCGCCTTCAACGTCACCTTCAACGGGTGGGAGGGGGGCTTCGGCATCGGCGCGCGCTACCTCGTCCCGCTCATCCCTCTGTGGGGACTCGCGCTGCTGTACGCGAAGCCGCGGTGGCTCGTCGTCGCATTGGGCGCGATCAGCTTCTTCATCAACTTCGCCGCGACGGCGGTCGATCCGCAGCCGTCCGGCACCATCCCCCGGCCGCTCACCCAATACATCCTGCCGCTGCTGCTGCATGGTCGCTTCGACGAAAGCGTCCCGATCACGAAGCCGTGGAGCGCGCAGACGTTCACCGGCCACACCTCGGTGAACCGGCTGGCGCACGACGAGGCGATCGTCTTCAGCAAGCACCCGCCCGGCAGCCTCGTCTCCGAGTGGTCGAGCTTCAACCTCGGCGAGCCGTTTTTCGGCGCGGGCGACGCCCGCTCGCTCATCCCGGTGCTGCTGCTGCTCGCCGGCGGCGCATTCGCGATCGCACGCCGAGCGCGGCGAGCGTCGCCATCGTGAGCAGCGACACGGCGCCGGTCGCGTAGAACGACAACGGCGCGTAGTGCACGCGCACCTCGGTGTCGCCCGGCCGGACGATGTACCCGAGGAAGCCGCCGTTCACCTGCAGCGCCTCGGTTGCCTTGCCGTTGCGCGTCACCTTCCAGCCCGGCCAGAACGGGATCGAGCTGACCACCAGCGTGTAGCGCGGCGCATGGACGCGCATCCGGTAGTCGGTCGGCGTGGCGCTGGTCACCCGCAGTGTCGCCTGAGGCGCGTCGTGGGGGCGCGGGGCGAGGAGGTCGAGCCTCTCCTGGTCGTTCTCCACGGGGAGGCGGTTGAGCACCGCCGTGTGGGCCCAGTCCTCGTGACGGATCATCCGCCGCACGAAGTACTCGCGCTTGAACTCCAGCACCACGTTCGGCGTCGGGTAGAAGCGCGGCAGGACGTCACGGTTCTCGAAGATTCGTCCGTCCTTGCCGTCGTACACGAGCTGGAAGCGCTGCGGGTCCTTCACCGTGGCGCGGGGACTGGAGACGACGTACCGCACGCCGAGGAAGTCGAGCATGCGCGTGTCGAGGTTCACCCACTTGGCGAAGTAGTCGGATGGGTCATAGCCGGTGACCACGCGCAGCAGCCCGAGGTAGCGGCCGTTGGCCATCGGATCGTGCGCGCGGACGTCCTCGAAGCCGTAGACGGCCGGCGCGTTGGGGAAGAAGACCGGTCCGGTGCCGACGATGCGGATCGGGTTCGTCTTCGGCTGCGCCTTCTCCAGCGCCTCGAGCGTCTCGATGAGCGGCGTCTTCGGATACATGAGGCGCGCCGGCAGCACCGGCATCCACGTCCGGTCGATGCGCCACAGCTCGCCGATGGTCACGACCAGCAGGAGCATCACGCCCGCGGCGCGCCAGCGGCCGAGGAGCGGGGTGAGCGCGGCGATGAGGAGCACGACGAGGCTGGGGAGCATCGACACCA
>DATEOX010000662.1:0-4751 GCA_035273585.1 Thermoanaerobaculia bacterium | reverse complement strand
GGTGTTGACCACCAGGAACGAGACGCCGATGGCGATCTGCAGGCCGGCTGGCGCGTGCTGCACGCCGTCTCCCAGGAGGCGCACGGTGGACATGATGAGGTCGAGGTTCGGAAGGAGGCGCCGCAGCACCTGCATCGGAGTCATGCCCGCCGCGGAGAAGACCGCCGCCGCGATGGCCAGCACCGCCAGCGCGCCGCCGAGGACGAGCGGCCAGGAGCGATGCCGGGCCCCTTCCCACGGCGCGAGGGGGAGCGTCTCGATCTTCACCGGCCGCCGCGCCACGTCCGCCCCGATCTCGGCGAAGAAGGCGCACTCGGCGCACGTCTCCGGATGCGAGGCGTTGGCCTCAGGGTCTTCCAGGTACCGCTGGCACGACTCACTCTTCATATGGGTTCCGTGTACGAGTCGAGCGCGTCCTTCAGCAGGTTTCGCGCCCTGAACAGTTTGTTCTTCACCGTGCCGAGGGGGAGCTTCTTCATCGAAGCGATCTCCTCGTACGACAGCTCCGCATAATGCCGGAGCTGGATGAGCTCGCGATAGTCGATCGGAAGGTTCTGCACGGCCTTCTCGATCGCCACGCTCAACTGCTTGTTCTTGAGCGCGCGGTACGGGGAGATCCCCTCGTCCGCGAACTCTCTCTCTTTGCCGCTGCCTTCTTCGTCCGCGGGCCGCGTGAGCGGCACCTCGGAGATGCTCTTCTTGCGCAGGGCGTCGATCGCGCTGTTCTGGGCGATCCGGAAGAGCCAGGTCGAAAACTGGTACTTCGGATCGTAACGGTCGAGCGCGAGGAACACCTTCACGAAGATTTCCTGGGCCAGATCGTGGGCGTCTTCGTAGCGGTGCGTGATCCGATACACGTAATTGATCACGCGCTTTTCGTAGCGCGCGACCAGGTCCGTGAACCGGTCGCGGTCGCCCTCGAGGATCCGGGCCACAAGAGTCCGGTCGTCGAGCTGCTCACGTTCTGCCATCAGGTCTTTACGGCTCCGGTATGGGAAGGTTTTGGGATGATACCGTTTCCGGAGCGATGATCGAGATCCTCAATCTGACCAAGAAATACGGCGACTTCACCGCCGTGAACGACCTGAGCCTCTCGGTCGCCCGGGGCGAGATCTTCGGCTTCCTCGGGCCGAACGGCGCCGGCAAGACGACGACCATCCGCATCCTGGCCGGCCTCTCCCTCCCCACGGCCGGGTCCGTCTCGGTCGGCGGGATCTCGGTCCTCGAGGATGCGGTACGGGCCAAGGCGCTCATCGGATACGTCCCCGACCGGCCCTACCTCTACGAGAAACTGACCGGCCGCGAGCTGCTGCAGTTCGTGGCCAACCTCTACCACCGCGAGTGGGCCGCCTGCGAGGCGCGCGCGCTGGAGCTGCTGCGCTACTTCGACCTCGCCGACTGGGTCGACGCGCGCATCGAGAACCTCTCGCACGGGATGAAGCAGAAGCTGGTGATCATCTCCGCGCTGGTGCACGACCCGGAGGTGCTGATCATCGACGAGCCGATGGTTGGCCTCGACGCGTTCGCCCAGCGCCAGGTGCGGCTGCTCTTCCGCCGCCTGGCCGCGGAGGAGAAGACCATTTTCCTGACCACGCATACGCTCTCCGTGGCCGAGGCCGTCTGCGACCGGATCGCCATCATCCATCGGGGGCGGGTGGTGGCGACGGGCCCGACGGCGGAGCTGAAGAAGGAAAAGGCGCTGGAAGACTTTTTCCTGGAGCTGACCTACGACGACGATCGCACAGGCGCGCAGCCGCCATCGTGAGGAGGCGCTGCGCCGCGGCTTCCTGCCGCGCGACGTCGACCTCCTTCTGGGCGACCTGGCCGGCGGCCGGTCGCTCTCGTGGCTCATCGCGCACGGCGAGGAGCCGTTCGATGAGGCGCCGCTCGGCGCCCTGATGGCCCGCCGTTACGCCGGCGAGCCGCTGCAGTACATCCGCGGCCGGGCGGAGTTCTTCTCGCGCTCGTTCCTGGTGGACTCGCGCGTCCTGATCCCGCGGCCTGAAACGGAGATCCTCGTGGAAGCCGCTCTGGAACGCGCGCCGATCGGCGCTCGCGTTGTCGATATCGGGACGGGCAGCGGATGCATCGCCGTCTCTTTGCGGTTGGAACGTCCTGACCTGCGCGTGCTCGGCGTGGACCGTTCTCTCGATGCCCTTGCGCTCGCATCGCTGAATGCCGCGCGCCTCGGCGCCAACGCGCGCTTCGCCGCCTCGGACGTCCTGAATGCCGTGGGCCACTTCGACGTCATCGTCTCCAATCCGCCGTACATCCCTGCCGCCGATGTGGAGACGCTGGCCACGGAAGTGCGCGACTGGGAGCCGCGCATGGCGTTGACGCCTGGCGCCGACGGGACGGAGATCGTCGACCGCATCTTCGCCGCGGCCGGACGCGCGCTCGTACTGCTGGAGATCGGCTACGGGCAGGAGCAACGCGTACGCGAGCTCGCCGCCGCGCACGGCCGGCGCGTCGACGCCGTGCTGAACGATCTCGCCGCCATCCCGCGCGTCGTCGTATCATCCGCCGCATCATGGTGAGCAACGACAAGTGCCTCTTCTGCCGCATCGCCAGCGGCGAGATTGCGGCGAAGAAGGTCTATGAGGACGATCAGGTCTTCGCCTTCCACGACATCAACCCCCAGGCCCCCACCCACGTGCTCGTCATTCCCCGCAAGCACATCCCCAGCCTCGACGACCTCGACCCGAACGAGGCGCCAATCATCGGTACGGTCCTCGTCCGCGTCGCCCAGATCGCCCGCGACCTGCACCTGACCTCAGACGGCTACCGCGTCGTCTGCAACACCGGCGAAGCCGCCGGGCAGACGGTGTTTCACATCCACTTTCATTTGCTGGGAGGGCGGTCGTTCGGCTGGCCGCCCGGCTAGCGCCGGTCGGCCAGCCGGATTGAGGATGAAGGATTGAGGATTGAGGATTGAGGATTGCTCCGCTCTGCGGCGAGCCTCGCCCACGCGAAGCGTCATCCTCAATTCTCAATTCTCAATCCTCAATCCCGGGTCACGCCGGAGGCGGGACCCGGAACCTAGTTCCGCTGAACGTCAGACTCCTCGAGTTCTTCCTCCGCGCGGTCTTCCGCCGGGTGAGGAAGTCTTCCTTCGCCTCGGCCAGCGTGGACGGGACGTACGTCGCGCCGGCGGCCATCGACTTTTCGCGGTCGCGGGCGAAGCCGGAGCCGCCGGCGACGATCATCAGGTCGGGGAAGTGCGACGATAGCAGTTGCAGCAGCGCGTAGCCCTGCTCGAGGTGATCCGGGTTCGAGCACGATACGAACACCGCCTCGGGGGTCACCTCGGTGATGAACGACACGAGCTCCTGCTCGGGGAGGTCGGTGAAGTAGTCGACCGAGTAGCTCTCGCTGCGCAGGAGCTGGGTGAGCATCAGCGTGCCGAGGGAGAGGCGCTCGCTGGCGACGGAGACGGCCACGATGTGCCGCTCCGGGTCGGGCGTGCCGGCGTTGCGGTCGCCGAAGCGGATGATCAGCTCGCGGATGACGTCCTTGATGAAGTGGTCGTTCGCCGGCGAGATCCGCTTCCGCTCCAGCTCTTCCTGGGCAAACGTCAGCGTTGGGATGAAGAGGTCGGTGAACATCTCCTCCATCGTCGACGTCTCCGCCTGCCGGTCGGCGATGGCGATCGCGCCGGTGCGGTCGCGCACCAGCAGGCGGTTGTAGAACGACAGGTATCCCTCCAACGGATCTTCCGTGCCGAACATGATGGAGAAGATGCGCAACGCCGGTATGAACTCGCCGCCCACAGTCAGGCAGACGGAGATCGGCGTGGCCAGCAGCAGCCCGACCGGTCCCCACAGCCAGCCCCAGAAGATGGCCGAGACGAGCAGGGCGATGGGCGACACGCCGACGCGATGCCCGACCACGAGCGGCTCGATGAATCCGCCCAGGAGCTGGTCGGCGAGGATGAACAACCCGAGGACGGCTAGCGCCGTGTACCACGGCTTGAAGACCGCCAGCGCCAGGAAGGTGGGCATCGCCGCGCTGAGCACCGCGCCGACGTACGGCACGAAGCGCAGCAGTCCGGCGAGCACGCCCCACAGCGCCGGATGCGGCACGCGCAAGGCGAACAGCCCCAGTCCGATCAGCACCCCGAAGCCGACATTGATCGCGGCGATGGTGAGCAGGTAACGGCTGATGCGCGCCGAGGTCTCGCCGATGGCCTGCGTGGTGACGGTGAGATGGGCCCGGCCGGCCAGGCGCAGCATCTTGTCCCGCAACTGCTCGCGATCCTGGAGGAGGAAGAAGACGAGGACGATGACCAGGAAGCCGGCCGCCACCAGCTCGATGGTGGGCGCAAGGGTCTTGTAACGGTCGCCGATGTTCCGCCGTTCGGGGATCACCCGCACCTTGAGATCGGGCTTCTCCGCCCGCTCGACGGTGGAGTCGGCCACGCGCTGCAGGGTCTTCTCGAACGCGGCGATCGCGCCGCCGGAGCTGCGGCGGAGGAAGCGCAGCTTCTCGTCGATGTGGCCGCTGGAGGCGGCCTCGCTGATCTCCTGAGCGACGGTCTGGAACTGCTGGTAGATCCACCAGCCGCCGAGGGAGAGGCTGGCCACCACGATGCCGAGGGAGAGGACGATCGCGCCGGTGCGGCGGAGGAACGTCCGCTCCAGGATGGAGACGATCGGCGTCAGGAGGAAGGCGAAGAGGATGGCCAGCGCAATGGGGACGACCACCGGCTTTGCCAGATACAAAACGGCGATGACGATGATGGTGATGGCCAG
>DATEOX010000661.1:0-3189 GCA_035273585.1 Thermoanaerobaculia bacterium | reverse complement strand
CCGCGTTGGACGGCGACCACTTCTCGTACAGCGCCGAATTCCAGGGCTGGCCGCCCAGGTCCCACTCCGGGAACCAGAGCTCCTCGGTCGCGCCGTAGAACGAGCGGAGGTCGAAGAGGCCCATCATCGAGGCGATGGCTTTGAAGCGGTCGGTGTGCCCCTCGAACCAGTTCATCATGTAGCCGCCGTAGGACCAGCCCATGGCGCCCATCCGGTCGCGGTCGACGTACGGCAGCTTCTCCAGCGCGTCCGTCACGCGCATCAGGTCCTCGAACGGTTTGCCGCCCCAGTCGCCGGAGATCGACGCGGTGTACGCCTGCCCGAAGCCGGTCGAGCCGTGCGGGTTCGGGAAGGCCACGACGTAGCCCTGTCCCGGATAGACCTGCCAGTCGCCGCGGAATGCGTCCGCCCACTGCGACTGCGGCCCGCCGTGGACATTGAGGATGAGCGGGTATTTCCTGGCCGGATCGAAGCCGTGCGGCTTGACGATGAACACCTGCACGCGCGCCCCTTCCGCCCCTGTCACCCACATGACCTCAGCCGGCCGCATGTCCACCTCGGCCGCGAGCTTGTCGTTCAGATGCGAGACGCGCTGCCGCTGCGCGGCGCCGCCGGCGAGCGCGGCGCGGTAGACCTCCGTCGGCTCGCCCACGGAGCGGCCGATGTAATAGATGTTGCCGCCCGCGACCTCGAATCCGTCGATCGTGCGGTCCTCGAAGACGCGCGTGACCGCACCCGAGGAGAGGTCGATGCGGGAGATCGGATTGCGCCCCTCGACCGCGCCGGCGATGAGGATCGAGCGCCCGTCATCGGACCAGGCGAGGTCCTCGATCCAGTTGTCGTACGACGGCGCGAGGATGCGCGACGTCCCGGCGGCGCGGTCGTACACGGCGAGCTGCAACTGGCTCGACTCGTAGCCGGGGTCCTTCTGCGTCCGGTAGGCGATGAAACGGCCGTCCGCGGAGTAGCGCGGCTGGCCGTCCCACCCTTTGTTCGCCGCGGTGATGTTGCGCGGCTGGGCGCTGCGGTCGGTGAGCGAGATCAGCCAGACGTCGGCATTGGTCGATGAGGCCTGATCGGGATCATGCTTCGAGGCGATGGCCAGCTCGCGCCCATCGGGCGAGAAGTCGTAGTTGACCGAGCCGGAGACCTGGAAGATGGGGAAATCGAAGCGGCCCGGCGTGACGTCGCGCGTCTCGCCGCTCTCCACGTTCAACAGCCAGGTATGCGTCACGGTGCCGTCGCGCCAGGCGGTCCAGTGGCGGTAGAGCAGCGTGTCCGTCATGTGCGCCTTCAGCTTGCCGTTCGTCGAGCGGTCGGCGATCCGCTTGTTGCAGGCGTCGTCGCCGTTGCATTCGGGATAGACGTCGGTGGAGAACGCGATCCACTTGCCGTCGGGCGAGAAGAGCGGATCGGCCACGCCGGTGGAGATGTCGGTGAGCTGGCGCGCCTCGCCGCCGCCTTGTAGCGGCAGGAGCCAGAGGTTGTTCGCGCGGATGAAGACGATCGAGCGCCCCTCGGGCGAGAAGCGGGCGCTCGTGTCGGCGTCGCCGTGCGTCAGCTCGCGCGCGCTGCTGCCGGAAGCGTCGGCGATCCAGATGCGCTGCGTCCGTTTCGCGAGCGGGAGGTCGGGCGTGGCCACCGTCCAGGCCAGTAGGCGGCCGTCCTTCGACAGCGCGAGGTCGCTGGCGGTGCGGACGCGGTAGAAGTCTTCGATGGTGAAGGCGCGCTTCTGGGAGAGTGCGGAGAGGGCGAAAAGGATGGCGAACACGAGGGGGATGAAGCGTTTCATGATCGCGGAGTATGATCCGGGCCATGGCATTACTGGAAGGAAAGACCGGCATCGTCTTCGGCGTGGCGAACAAGCGCTCCATCGCCTGGGCCATCGCCCAGACCCTCTCCCGCGAAGGGATGCGCCTGGCATTCACCTACCAGGGTGAGCGGCTGAAGGAAGGCGTCGAGAAGCTCACCACCACGATCCCCGACTCCCTCCTCCTCCCCTGCGACGTGACCAACGACGCGGACATCGACAGCGTGTTCGGCCAAGTCGGCGAGGCGTTCGGCGGCAAGCTCGACACGCTCATCCATTCCGTGGCCTACGCGCCGCACGACGACCTCACCAACGACTTCGTCAAGACCTCGCGCGAGGGCTTCAAGCTCGCGCACGACATCTCCGCCTTCTCGCTCGTCGCGCTCACCCGCGCCGCGCTGCCGCTGTTCGAGGCCGCCGGCGCCGGCGCGGTCGTGGCCATGACCTACCACGGCTCCGTGGCTGCGGTGGAGGGCTACAACGTGATGGGCGTGGCGAAAGCCTCGCTCGAGGCGAGCGTCCGCTACCTCGCGGCGAACCTCGGGCGGCAGAACGTCCGGGTCAACGCCATCTCCGCCGGCCCGGTGAACACCCTCGCCGCGCGCGGCATCGCCGGCTTCACCGACATGCTCAAGCATCACGCGGAGAAGGCGCCCATGCGCCGCAACGTCACGCTGGAGGAGATCGGCAACGCCGGCCTGTTCCTGGCGTCGTCGCTGTCGTCGGGGATCACGGGCGAGGTGATGTACGTGGACTGCGGCTACAACATCATGGGGCTTTAGCCCTGCGTGTTCCCCATCACGTAGAAATTCGCATTGGACGGCTGCTCCCCCCCTCCCTTCGGCTCCAGCGTCACGGCTAGGCCCTTGATCTCCGTCGCCAGCGGGAGGTTGTCGATGGTGATGGATGCGGTGCCATCCTTGGTCACGTCGAACACGCCGGCGCTCTGCGGCTTCGGCTGGTCGGCGCGGAGGATCCAGAGCTGGTAGCTCTTGTCGTTCGCGTTGGTCGGGAGGTCGTGGAAGAAGACGAAGGCGCGCTGCTTCTGCGCGTCGAGGAAGACGCGCGCCGATGCGGACGGCGCGGCCTGCGCGCCGGTCAAGGCGATGGTGCGCGTGCCGGAGGCGGCCATGGCGCTCATCGCGCCGGAGAGCTTCTCCTTCTGCTGGGTGAGCGTCGCGTTCTCGCTCTGCAGGCGCTCGATCTCCGCCTTCTGCGACCGGAGGTTCTCGCGCGAGACGCGGATCCCGACCTCGCGCCAGCCCCACAACGCCAGGAAGAGCATCGCCGCGGTGGCCAGCCACCACGGCCGCTTGCGGCGTGACTCGAGCTCCACCACCTCCGCCTCATCGTCCTCGGCGTCGATCGCATCGAGGATG
>DATEOX010000660.1:0-17805 GCA_035273585.1 Thermoanaerobaculia bacterium | reverse complement strand
CGCCGCCGGACGGGACGTCCGCCGGCTGGCGGGCGGGACGCCCGCTCTCCATTACAATGCGCGCCGCCATGCCCCCCACCCTCGGTGAGATCGTCGATTTTCTCGGCGCGACGTGGTCCGGCGCGCGCGAGACGCGCATCGCCGGCGTGGCCCCGTTGTCCGAGGCGACCCCGGAGCATCTCGCCTTCCTTTCCAATCCCAAATACGCCCCGCAGCTCGATGCCACCCGCGCCGCGGCCGTGCTCGTTGCCGCCGATCTGGAGGGTGATGATCCGCGCTGGATCCGGGTGCCGAATCCGTATCTGGCCATGGCCCTCGTCCTGCGACGCTTCTTCGCGGCGACGCCTCGCCCTGACGATGTCTCGAAGCTCGCCTCGATCGCGCCGACCGCTCGCATCGGCCGCAACGCCGCCATCGGCCCCTTCGTCACGATCGCGGACGGCGTCACGATCGGCGACGACGTCACGATCTTCCAGGGCACCTCGATCGAGGCCGGCTCGGCGATCGGTGACGGCACGACCATCCACGCAAACGTGTCGATCTACCACGGCTCGATCATCGGCCGGCGCTGCATCCTCCACAGCGGCGTGGTCATCGGCGCGGACGGCTACGGCTTCGCCCTCCACGAGGGCCGCCACGAGAAGATCCCGCAGGTCGGCATCGTCCGGGTCGAGGACGACGTCGAGATCGGCGCCGGCTCGACCATCGACCGCGCCGCCCTCGGCGAGACGGTCATCGGCGAGGGGACGAAGATCGACAACCTCGTCCAGGTCGGCCACAACGTGAAGATCGGCAAGCACTGCCTGCTCGTGGCCCAGGTCGGCATCGCCGGCTCCACCGAGCTCGGCGATCACGTGGTCGTCGCCGGCCAGTCCGGTTTCGCCGGCCATCTCAAGATCGGCAACCGCGTCCAGGTCGCGGCCAAGAGCGCCGTCCTCGACGACGTCCCGGAGGGGGCGAAGGTCATGGGCACGCCGGCCGTCCCGTTCCGCGAATTCGCCCGCCGCGAGCTCGCGCTCAAGCGGCTCATGAAGCAACGCGGAACGATGAAGGATGAACGATGAACGACCGAGGTTAGACATGCTGACCATTACCGAGATCATGAAGCTCCTGCCGCATCGCTATCCGATGCTGCTCATCGACCGCATCCTGGAGATCGACCCAGGCAAACGCATCGTCGGCCTGAAGAACGTCTCGGCGAACGAGCAGTTCTTCCAGGGACACTTCCCCGGCGCGCCGGTGATGCCCGGCGTGCTGATCGTCGAAGCGATGGCCCAGTGCGGCGCGGTTCTCTTCCTCCGCGACCTCGAGGATCGGGAGCACAAGCTCTTCCTCTTCGGCGGCGTGGACAAGGCGCGCTTCCGCCGCCCGGTCGTCCCCGGCGACCAGCTCATCATCGAGTGCGAGCTGCTGCAGAAGCGCTCGAACACGGTGAAGCTGCGCGGGACGGCAAAGGTGGACGGCAACGTGGTGGCCGAGGCGGAGATGCTGAGCGTGATGACGGAGCGGCCGGCCTGATGGCGCAGATCGATCCGACTGCCATCGTCAGTACGGATGCCGTCCTCGCGGACGACGTCGTCGTCGGGCCGTACGCGGTGATCGGCGCCGGCGTGACCATCGGCGCCGGCACGCACGTCGGTCCGTTCATGCGCATCGAGGGGCCGGCGGCGATCGGCGAGCGCAACCAGTTCGTCGGCCATGCGTCGATCGGCACCGCGCCGCAGGACCTCAAGTACAAAGGTGAGCGGACGGAGGTCGTGATCGGCAACGACAACGTCTTCCGCGAGTTCGTCACCGTCAACCGCGGCACGTCCGGCGGCGGCGGAGTGACCACGATCGGCTCGCACAACTTCTTCATGGCCTATGCGCACGTGGCCCACGACTGCCACGTCGGCTCGCGCACGATCTTCGCCAACAACGCCACGCTCGCGGGTCACGTCGATGTCGGCGACAACGCGCAGGTCGGCGCCTTCTCCGCGGTCCATCAGTTCTGCCGCGTCGGCGAGCATGCGTTCATCGGCGGCGACACGATCGCTACGCAGGACGTGCTGCCGTTCGTGAAGACGGTCGGCAGCCGGCCGGCGAAGACGTACGGCATCAACACCATCGGCCTGGAGCGGAAGGGCTTCCCGAAGGAGACGGTCGAGGCGCTGCAGCGCGCGTATCGCATCCTCGTTCGCTCCAAGCTGAAGCTGGCCGACGCGCTGGCGCAGATCGAACAGGAGCTCGGCCTCTATCCGGAGGTGCGCTACCTCGCGGAGTTCGTGCGCCAGTCGAAGCGCGGTGTCATTCGATGAAGACGCGCGTAGGCATCGTCGGCACCGGCTACCTCGGCCGCCTGCACGCGCGGATCCTCACCGAGATGCCGGAGGCGGAGGTCGTCGGCTTCGTCGAGCCGAACGACGCGATCGCCGCCGAGGTTGCGGCGGCGTTGGGCTTGCGCCGGTTCGCGTCCGTGGCCGAGCTCGACGTCGAGGCGGCGGTCGTCGCCACCCCCACCACCACCCACTTCGACGTCGTGCGCGAGCTGCTCGAAGCCGGCCGCGACGTGCTCGTGGAGAAGCCGATCGCCGCCACGGCTGATGATGCCCGGCGGCTGGTCGGCATTGCCCGCGAGCGCGGCAGGCTGCTGCAGGTCGGCCACGTGGAGCGCTACAACCCGGCCATCGTCGCCGCGGCGCCGCACATCCACGACATCCGCTACCTGGAGGCCGAGCGCCTCGGCGTCTTCGTGGCCCGCTCGCTGGACGTCGACGTCCTGCTCGACCTCATGATCCACGACCTCAACCTCGTCCTCTCTCTGCTGCGGCAGGAAGTGGTCGAGATCCGCGCCGTCGGCGTGCCGGTGCTCACCGACAAGGTGGACATCACGAACGTCCGCCTGGAGCTGGCCAACGGCGCGGTGGCCAACCTCACCGCCAGCCGCGTCTCGCAGGACCGGGTGCGCAAGGTCCGCTTCTTCGGCAGCGACTCGTACGTCTCCGTCGACACGAAGGAGCAGGAGGTGAAGGGCTACCGCCTCGCCGGCCGGGCCATCGAGCCGCTGGACATCCGGGTGGAGAAGAAGGAGCCGCTGCGCGCGGAGCTGGAGGCGTTCCTCCGCTGCGTCCGCGAGCGCGAGCAGCCGCTGGTGAGCGGCGAGGACGGTGCGGCGGCCGTCGCCCTGGCGGCGCGCGTCGCGGAGGCCATCGAGCAGTCCGTGCAGCGCTACGGGAGACACGCATGAACCCTGTCGCAACGATCGGCATCATCGGCGGCTCCGGCCTCTACCAGATGGAAGGGCTGAACGTGCTCTTCGAGCGGCACGTCGACACGCCGTTCGGCGACCCGTCCGATCCGTACGTCATCGGCGAGATCGACGGCGTGCGCGTGGCGTTCCTCTCCCGCCACGGCCGCGGCCACCGCCGCCTGCCGTCCGAGCTCAACTACCGGGCGAACATCTACGGCTTCAAGGTCCTGGGCGTGGAGACCGTGCTCTCCGCCAGCGCGGTCGGCTCGATGAAGGAGAGCTACCACCCGACGGACATCGTCTTCCCCCACCAGTTCATCGACCGCACCCGTCACCGCCCCGACACGTTCTTCGGCAACGGCATCGTGGCCCATGTCACCTTCGCCGATCCGATCTGCGCCGGCGTCTCGTTCGCCATGGGGGAGGCAGCGCGGGAGGCCGGCGCCACGGTGCACATGGGCGGCGTCTACCTCTGCATGGAAGGGCCGCAGTTCTCGACGCGCGCCGAGTCGAACCTGTACCGGACGTGGGGCGTGGACGTCATCGGCATGACGAACCTGCAGGAGGCGAAGCTGGCCCGCGAGGCGGAGATCTGCTACGCCACGATGGCCCTCGTGACTGACTACGACTGCTGGCACGAGACGGCCGAGGCGGTGAGCGTCGAGCAGGTCATCGGCTATCTGAAGGCGAACGCGGAGATGGCGCAGCGGATCCTGCGCGGCTCGATCCCGCGCATCACCGGGCGCGACCGCAACTGCGGCTGCGTGAACGCGCTGCAGTACGCCATCATCACCGACCCGGCGGTCATTCCGCCGCGCGTGAAGGACGACCTCGCGCCGATCATCGGCAAATACATCAAGTGACGGAGACCAAATGTCCATCCTCGTAGTGGGCAGCGTCGCATTCGACGCGCTCGAAACGCCGTTCGGAAAAGTCGACCGCTGCCTGGGCGGCTCGGCGACGTACTTTTCAGTCGCCGCGTCGTTCTTCTCCCCCGTCGATCTCGTGGCCGTGGTCGGCGACGACTTCACGGACGAGGACATGGCCGTTTTCGAGGGCCGCGACATCAACCTCGACGGCCTGCAGCGCGTCGCCGGCGCCCGCACGTTCTTCTGGAGCGGCGCGTACGACTACAATCTCAATCAGGCCCACACGCGCGACACGCAACTGAACGTCTTCGCCTCGTTCAAGCCGGAGCTCAACGAGCGCCAGCGGCACGCGGACGTCCTCTTCCTGGCAAACATCGACCCCGACCTGCAGATGGACGTGCTGCGTCAGACGACCCGCCCCCGCCTCGTGGCGCTGGACACGATGAACTACTGGATCACCTCGAAGAAGGAATCCCTCGGCCGCATCTTCGCCGCCGTCGATCTGATCGTGATCAACGAGGCCGAGGTGCGCCAGTACACGGGCGAGGCGAACCTGGTCCAGGGCGCGCGGCGCATCCTGTCGCTCGGCGCAAAGACGCTGGTCATCAAGCGCGGCGAGTACGGAGTCCTGATGATCACCGCCGACGCGATCTTCGCCGTGCCTGCCTATCCGCTGGAAAACGTATTCGATCCCACCGGCGCCGGCGACACCTTCGCCGGCGGCTTCCTCGGCTACTTGGCCTCCCGCCCCACCCACGATGACCGCGAGCTCCGCCGCGCCATCATCCTCGGCAGCGTGCTGGCGTCGTTCACGGTGGAGAAGTTCTCACTGGACCGCCTGCGCGAGATCGGCATCGAGGACGTGAGGGCGCGCTACCAGCAGTTCCGCGCCCTCACGCATTTCGAGGATTACGGTTCGTCGGGCTCGTAGTCGGGGGCGGTGGTGGGGCGGTTCTTCCACGCCTCCCACATGCGGAGGTATTCGGGGCGGACGGAGGGATCGAGCTGGTCGGCCAGCTCGCGGGGGAGGCGCATCTCCGAGATGAGCTTCTGCACGTCGCCGAGGTCGTAGAGATATCGCCACTCGGATGACAGCCCCGACGCCAGCTTCAGCTTGCCATCGCCCGGATATTCGCCACTGATGAAGAAGTCGATATGGATGCTCGTCTCCGTGTCCCGAATACGCCGCCGCCGCCCCTCGTACCCGTTGCCGATCAAGTCGTTCGTGAATCGCATCGAGCCCCGCGCGTGTCGTGAGGACATCGACGTCACCGGTCACGCGCTGGAATCCATGAAGATCCCACGCCATGCCGCCGATGATTGCATAAGGGATGTTCTGTTCCTTCAGGCGATCCGTCAGCCGGTGCATCGTCTGGTGCACGTCGCCACACTTCGCGAAGAATTCGCCGATCAGCTTGAGGCTTTCGTCAACGGACTGCCCGATCACCACGCGCCCCATGACTACCTCGGCGCCTCGTAAACCACCCGCCCCCCCACCACTGTCTTGATCACCTTCGTCTTCCACAACTCCTTCCCTTCGAAAAAGTCGCCCTCCACCACCGTAAAGTCGGCGAGCTTGCCGGGTTCGATGGTGCCGCGGGTTTGCTCCTCGAACGCGGCGTACGCGGCGTCGCTGGTGAAGCCGCGCACGGCCTCGGCGAGCGTCAGGCGTTGGTCGGGGTACCAGCCGCCGGGCGGCTTACCGCTCTGGTCCTGACGCGTGACCGCGGCATGGATGCCGAAGAACGGGTTCACGGCCTCCACCGGAAAGTCCGATCCGAGGGCGAGGCGGGCGCCTGAGTCGAGCATCGTCCGCCAGGCGTAGGCGCCGCGGATGCGCACCGGCCCGAGGCGGTCCTCGGCCCACGGCATGTCGGACGTCGCATGCGTCGGCTGCATCGACGCGATGATGCCGAGGCGCGCCACGCGCGGCACGTCGGGAGGGGAGATGACCTGCAGGTGCTCGATGCGGAAGCGGCGGCCGGCGGCGATGCCGGCGCGCTCGTAGGCGTCGATCACGTTGCGCACGCCGCGGTCGCCGATGGCGTGGGTGTTGACCTGGAAGCCGGCGGCGAGCGCGCGGCGGGCGACGTCCTCGATGTGCTCCGGCTTGGCGATGAGTAGCCCGCTGTTCTTCGGGTCGTCGCTGTACGGCTCGAGCAGCGCCGCGCCGCGGCTGCCGAGCGCGCCGTCGGCGTAGAGCTTGATCGCGCGCACCGTCAGGCGGTCGCCGTGCGCCATGAGTGGCCCGCGGGCGAGCCATTCGCGCAGCAGCGCCGCGTCGTCGGTGAGCATGACGTACACGCGGATGGGAAAGCGTTTCTCATCGA
Source organism: Thermoanaerobaculia bacterium (assembly GCA_035273585.1). Taxonomy (GTDB): domain Bacteria; phylum Acidobacteriota; class Thermoanaerobaculia; order Gp7-AA8; family Gp7-AA8; genus JAFAVZ01. The sequence continues at coordinate 11,377 of DATEOX010000660.1, read as the reverse complement.
TCAGCTCGCGCACGGCGCGGATGGTCTCCGCGTCGGCGCCGGCGTCATGTATCTCCGTCAGCCCGTTCTCCGCGATGCGCTGCGCGGCGGCGAGCACGCGCCGTTTGCGCAGCTCGAACGACGGCGGCGGCACCTTGCTGTCGATCAGCTCCATCGCCTCGTCGACGAAGACGCCTGTCGGCTGTCCGTTGGCGTCGCGCAACAAGCGGCCGCCCTCCGGGTCGGGTGTGGAGGCGGTGATGCCGGCGGCGCGCATCGCGGCGCTGTTGGCCCAGCCGGCGTGGCCGTCCACGCGGCGCAGCCAGACGGGGTGGTCGGCAATCGCCGCATCGAGCGGCGCGGCGGTCGGGAACTGCTTGCCCGCCCAGCGGTTCTGGTCCCAGCCGCGGCCGAGGATCCACTCGCCGGGGGCGGCGGTGGCGGCGCGCTCCTTCACGCGCGCCAGCACCTCATCGATCGAGGAGACGCCGACCACGTTGACGGTATCGAGCGACAGGCCGAGACCGTAGAGGTGGCCGTGCGCGTCGGTGAGGCCGGGCAGGATCGTCGCATTCAGCGATGCGATCACGTTCGCTTGCGGATGGGCGGCCTGGATCTCGGCGGCGGGGCCGACGGCGCGGATGAGGCCGCCCGAGGTCACGATGGCGATGTTCCGCTGTGGCGTTTGGTTCGTGCCGGCGGCGACCGTCCCGCCGATGAAAATCATCTCGTCGTTCATTTTTTTTGGTGGCGTGCAGGCGGCGAGGGCGAGCAAGGATATCGCGGCGATGCATCGAAGGAAGCTCATCCGGAAATCGTACACGCGGATCGCTCGTTGGTCTCGGATACGGATGAAAGCGATGGTAGTGATGCTGCTGCTGGCCGCCGCCGCGACGACGCTGCGCGCGGACGGCGCCCCTCACCCCCAGCCCCTCTCCCCGCCGGGCGGTGAGAGGGTGGCCGGAGGCCGCTTCGTCGCCTCCGACGTCCCTGCCGCCGGCATGCGCAAGCCGGGCAAGATCGTGATCTCCAACCAGGGGAACGTCATCACCGCGTTCCGTTTCTTCGGCGACATCCGCGAGGCGCTCTTCTCCCTCCGCTCCAAGCGGACGCTCGCCACGCGCGCCTATGGCCCGGTGCTCTTCGACTCCGGCGCCCGCCTCGACGCCGCGGTGCCCGCGTACCTCTCGGCGGTCATCGCCGACGCGGCGAAGACGAACGGCGTCGATCCGCGCCTCGTCGCGGCCGTCGCCCGGCGCGAGTCTGCGCTGAATCCGTCCGCCGTCTCCGCCGTCGGTGCCTGCGGCCTCATGCAGCTCATGCCCGCCACCGCCCGCTACCTTGGCGTGACGAACGTCTTCGACGCGCGGGAGAACGTCCACGGCGGCACGCGCTATCTGCGCACCCTCCTCGACACGTTCGACGGCGACCTCGACCTGGCCCTGGCCGCCTACAACGCCGGCCCCGGCGCCGTGCAGCGCTACGGCGGGGTGCCGCCGTACGCCGAGACGCGTGCGTACGTCCGCGCCGTGCGCGCCAGCTACGAGCGGTCGCTGCAGGCGCGGTAGCGCCGGCTCACGCTTCGCCCCACTTCAGCTTCGTGCGCAGCACGTCGAAGTAGTTCTTGTTCGGCGACTGCACGAGCAGCACGCGCTTGTCCGACTTGCGCACGCAGATTCGGTCGTCGTGGGCGATGGGGAAGCCTTCCTGGCCGTCGAGGGTGAGGAACGTCTCCTGGTCGGCGCCCGGCGCGACGAGGCTGATCTCGATGTCCAGCTCGTCGGGCAGGACGATGGGCCGGTTGGTGAGCATGTGCGGGCAGATCGGCGTCAGCACCACGGCGTGCATTGTCGGGTAGATGATCGGGCCGCCGGCGGAGAGGTTGTAGGCCGTCGAGCCGGTGGGCGTGGAGACGATCAGGCCGTCGGCGCGGAAGGTCGAGACGAACATGCCGGCCACGCTGACTTTCATCTCGATGATGCGCGCCAGGGCGGTCTTGTTGATCGTCGCGTCGTTGAGCACGCGGTACTGCTGATGATCGCGCTTCGGGCCGCTGACCGTGACGTCGAACGTCACGCGTGGCTCGACCTCGTAGCCCCCCTCCAGCACCTGCGCGAGCACGCTCGGGAAGTCCTCCACCTGGATCTCGGTGAGGAAGCCGAGGGTGCCCATGTTCACGCCGAGGATCGGCACGTCGGCCGGGGCGTGGCGGGCCACGGAGAGGAGCGTGCCGTCGCCGCCGAAGGTGATGAGGAGATCCGAGCGGGCGCCGAGCTCCGGCTTCATCACGCAGGGGGAAGCGTCCTGCAGCGCGGCGGCCGTCGCGTCGTCGAAGCAGACGTCGTAGCCGCGGCGGCGCAGATCGGCCGCGATCTCGGCCGCGTAGGCGAGGGCCCGCGGCGCGGTGATCTTCGCCGAGATGCCGATGCGACGGATGCCGCTCATGACGGGCTGCCCGACTCCAGCGCGCGGCGGACGTCATCCGGCTCGACGGTGATCCGCTCTCCGGCGCGCTCCGGGCCGACGAAGAGGATCGGATGCAGCACCTTCTCCAGGATGGCCCGCAGCGCGCGGGCGCCGAGCTTCTGCTTCAGCGCGGCATGGGCGATCTCGTAGAGCGCGGGCTGGCTGAAGTCGAGCTGGATCTGATCGAGCGCGCAGAGGCGCTGGTACTCGGGGATCATCGCCTCCCGCGGCTGGGTGAGGATCGAGACCAGATCGCTCGCCGTGAGCGTGTCGAGCTGCACGCGCACCGGCAGGCGCCCGAGGAGCTCCGGCAGGAAGCCGTACGTGGTGAGGTCCTCGGTGGAGAGGGCGCGCGCGCCGTTCGGCCCCTCGCCGAAGAAGCCGATCGACTTGCCGTCCGCCGGGTCGGTCATGTCCGAAAACGAGCCGGCGCAGATGAAGAGGACGTTCGAGATGTCGATCTCCACGTAGTCGTACTTGTTCCAGTGCGCCGTCACGTTCAGCGGGACGAAGACCTTCTCCCCTTCCAGGATCTTGAGCAGCGCCTGCTGCACCCCTTCGCCGCCGATGTCCCGCGCCCCGGCGCCGGTCCGCGCGCCACCCGAGCGCCGCGCGATCTTGTCGATCTCATCGATGAAGACGATGCCGTTCTCCGCCGCGTTGACGTTCTGGTTCGTGGCGTACAGCAGCCGCCCGATCGCCACCTCCACGTCTTCGCCGTAGTAGCCGGCCTCGGTGAACGCGGTGGCGTCGTTGTAGGCGAAGGGAACGTCGAGGACCTTGGCCAGGGTGCGGGCCAGGTAGGTCTTGCCCGAGCCCGACGGACCCATCATCAGGATGTTCGACTTGCGGATGGTGGTCTCGCCGCCGAACTTGAGGTACTCGATGCGCTTGAGGTGGTTGTAAGCCGCGATGGCCAGCACTTCCTTGGCGTGCCGCTGGCCGATGACGAAGTGGTCGAGTTGTTCGAAGATGCGGCGAGGGGTGACGTGGAGGAAGCGATAGATCTCACGCTTTTCCTTCATCGGGCGCCTGCTCGCGAGTATACACGGCGCGCGCTGATGATGGCCGGCGGGACGCCCGCGCGCCGAGGGTCAAAGTTCGTACATCGGCGAGTGCGCCGCTTCAGCCTTTGACCCGCGCAAAGCATCTAATTCCGTCATTATGGCCTACGGCTTGACCCATCGCCGCTTTGCGCGCTTGCGGCGCGGGAGCGGGAAGTCGCGCAGGCGCAGCAACTTGACTGTCTTTTGAGATGGGCCGCCGCATGTGGCGCCTCCCTTGGATTAGCGAAGAGCCCGTAAGGAGGAAAAAGAATGGTTCGGAGATCTCTGGTCATCTCATTCCTGCTGCTGGCGGCGATGGCGCTGCCGATGTCGGCCTCTCAGTTCGTCGAGCTGCCGTTCGATCAGGTGGCCCGCGAGGCGACGCTCGTCGTCCGCGCGTCGGTCGGCCCGGTCACGAGCGCGTGGAACGACGCGCACGACATCATCTTCTCCACCGCCCGCCTCGAGGTGAAGGGTTACCTGGCCGGCGAGGGGCCGAGCGTCCTGATGCTCCGCGAGGTCGGCGGCACGGTGGACGGCTACACGCAGGAGGCCGTCGGCTTCCCCACGCTCCGCGAGGGGCAGGAAGTCGTCCTTTTCCTCAGCAAGTGGGAAGACGGCGCCGACTGGCGCATCCACGCCTACAACCAGGGCAAGTACATCGTCCGCGAGGTCCGGAACCGCGAGCTGGTGATGCATGACCCGATCACGCAGGGCGACGAGCGGACCCCGAGCGGCCCGCGCGTGCGGTCCAACGCGGTCGAGGAAGCCGCCGCACTCGGCATCGACGAGCTGGAGCAGATGGTCCGCGCCGCGCGCCAGGCGCAGAGCGAAGGCCCGCGCAGCCACTGACGCGATAGGAGAAAATGATCATGAAGAGACTTCCCGCACTCGCCATCGCCGCCATCCTGCTGGCCGCCTCCGCGCTGCCGGTCCAGGCCTACACCCTGCTCTCCCCCCGCCGCCGCTGGAAGACGACGCCCATCACGGTGCGCGTCAACACCGCCGGCAACGCCACCATCACGGACAGCGACCGCGGCGTGACCGCCGTGGTCAGCTCCATCCGCGCCTGGGGCATCATCTCGTCGAGCTCGACGAGCTCCAGCGCCGTCCGCGGCTCCGCCCCCGCGATCATCATGCTGAACACGAACGGCAACGTCTGCACCGGGAGCTGCCTGGCCGCGACGCTCACCGGCTACTACCACCAGGAAGGGGCGTCCTACTTCGTCGACGACGCCGACATCTACACGAACACCCGCTACAGCTACACGTCGTCGCGCGAGACCGACGGCTGCAGCGGCGAGTACGACATCGACGGCATCATGGTCCACGAAGTCGGGCACGTGATCGGCCTCGGCCACTCGTCGGTCGCCGGCGCGACGATGTACCCGTCCGTCAGCTCCTGCAACTTCGCGAACCGCACGCTCGAAGCCGACGACCTCGCCGGCCGCAACGCGCTCTATTGATCCCTCCCCCCACGCGGTGATGCAGGGCCGGCTGCCAAGCCGGCCCTTTTTGTTTCTGCCCGCCTCCCTCCCGCAAAATCTTTTGACACTCGCCAAAACGTCAAGTCGCTGATCTGACGCGAGTTAGTCCTGCCGCCGCCTTGGTGGCCGGCTTGAACTCTGGTGCCCCCGAAAGGAGGTGGTGCCCGAGGAGAAAGTCGCGAAGGACAGAAGTCGAAAGACAACTCGAGTGTGGGAACTCAACAGCCAATTACCAATTACCAAGAACGAACAACCAACAACCAACCACGAAAGGAGAAAGACCCGATGCAGAAGTCCCACTCCCTCATCATCGTCATCCTCCTGACCCTCCTGACCCTCTCGCTGTGCGCGTCGGCGCTGGCCGCGGATGCGCCGGCCGCTGCGCCGGCGGGGGTGGTCAACATCAACACGGCCGATGTCACCCAGCTCTCGTACCTCCCTCGCGTCGGCGAGAAGGTCGCCCAGCGCATCGTCGACTACCGGAAGGAGCACGGCCCCTTCAAGAAGACGAGCGACCTGATGCAGGTGAAGGGCTTCGGTGAGAAGAGCTTCGAGCGCATCAGCTCCTGGCTCACCGTCGACGGCAAGACGACGCTCACCGCCAAAGTCCATCTCCCGCGCAAGCCGCGCAGCAACTCCCGCCCGCAGCCCACCAACTGATCCCGCCCCACGGGCCGCCGTGCGCGCTGCGCGGCGGCCCCCTCTCTCGAAGCTCACAGCTCACAGCTCACAGCTCACAGGTCACAGGGAGAACCGCTATGCATTTAGCGCTTTACGATCACTCGTTGGGCTTCGTACGTCTGGATCACCGACAGCGTCGAGGCGCGGAGCAACTCCTCGTCGAAGGCGTCGGTGATCACGCGGCCGTCCATGTCGGCCGCGACGGGGAGGCCGGCGGCGAAGAGGACCGTCGGTACGACGTCCACCACGTACGCGGGCGGCGGGTTCTCCCGATGCGCGGCACGGGGGCCGGTCACGAGCAGGAAGCCGTCGTCCGCGCCGGGGTCCTCGAACGAGAGGAGATCGCGGAGCATCGACCAGGCGCTGGCGGTCGGGCTGGGAGGCACGACGCCCGACGGCGAAACGACGACCAGCAGGTGGTCGGGATGCGCCGCGGCGAGCGCGGCGAGGTGCTTGTCGAGCTGCTCGACGTAGGCCCGGACCGCCTCGCCTTTGACAGCGGAGCGCGGCGGCAGCTCGTTGGAGAAGACGTGCAGCGTCCGCTGGGCATCGGCGAAGCCGTCCAGCGCGGCGACATCCAGCTCCACGGCGCGGTTGCCCGCCGCCGCGTGCGTGGCCCGGATGGCCGCCAGGTCGGCGGCCAGGCTGGCCAGGATGCGCGGCTTCGCGGGGCCCGTCCCGTTGAAGCGCTGCTCGACGGCTTGCACCTCCGCGGGGAGGGCCTCGAGCGGCGCTCGGATCACGCTGTCGGCGAGCACCAGCGCCGCGGAGCCGGGCTGCGCCGCGGGCCAGTTCACGACCGCGGCGTGGAACGAGAGCCGTTCGAAGAGGCTCCAGAGCGGGAGCGAGTCGCCGGCCGGCAATTGCGCGGAAATGCGCTGCACGGGCGGGATGAGGCCCCAGCCGCGGAACCCCACGCCGCTCGGCAGCAGGAGGAACCGCTCGTCCGGATCGCCGCCGCTGAGCGGCGTCCGATAGGAGAAGCGCCCCGTCACGCCGTGCCGGTAGGGGAGCTTGCCGGTGACGAGCGAAGCCCAAAGCGCTTTCGGGCTCGTCGTGGGGAACGGCTCGACGCGCGTGAAGTAGGCCCGCTGCCGGGCCGTCTCGAAGAACGGCAGCGACCCCTCGCCGGTCATCGTCACCAGCCAGTCGTACGGCAGGTTGCGGATGGCCACCAGGAGCACCGGCCGCTGCCCGGCCACGGTGCCGATGTTCGCCACCACGACCCGCTCCGGCTCGGGACGGTAGCTCTCCCGCCGCTGGTAGAGGAAGAACGACGAGACGGCGATCAGGACCACGCCGGCCACGAAGATGCTCCGCGACGTGCGGCGGTTCGCGTTCCGCTCCACGATCCACAGAGCGAGGAGGAGGAACGCCGTGACGGTGATGACGATGGTGGACTTCGACAGGATGCGCACCGCGCCGATGGGCAGGTAGTTGCGCACGGCGTTGAGGTGCAGCCAGTACGTCACGGAAGAGAGGAAGGCGGCCAGTACGACGAAGCCGAAGCCGTGCGTGCGGAAGGTCCCCTCCGGATTCGGCCGGCCGAAGAGCCGCACGCGCCCGATGCGCAGCAGCCAGAGGGCGGTGCCGAAGAGCAGGCCGCAAATGATGCCATAGACGATGGTCACGGTGGCCAGGCGGCCGGCCGTGATGTCCACCTGCGGGTTGAGGAAGTAGAGCAGGTGGGCCATGTAGAGGCCGAAGATGGCGCCGGCCAGGACGCGCTTCGAGTAGCCCCAGGGGACGGTCATGCGGCCGGCAGTGTAACGTCATGATCACCGCCGATCATCTCCGCGCCTGCCGCGGCGCGGCCGGCGTGCTGGAGCTGCTCCGCGAGCTCCGCTATCCGGTCTCACCCGTCGTGATCGATGCCGCCGAGCTGCGGCGCGCGGGCATTTCCGCGGAGTGGAACGGCACGACCACGCTCCGCCGCGCCGTACAGCTCCAGGACTTCGAGCTCTTCCTGCTCGAAGGCGATGTGACCATTGATGCCATCACGAAATTCGTGCGCGGTTGCGGTGAATACAATCTGTGCACGAAATCAGTTCTTTTTTACTGCGACGCCGAACGCATGTCAATTCATGATCTTAATGCAGCGCGCGAGCCGCGGCGGCTCGACGTCGATCTCGCCCGCCCCTCCGCCCACGCCGTCGACCGGATCAACCTCCTTGCCCTGAACGGTGACGCCTCCCTGCCGCGGATCTACGACCGCGCCCTCGACCGCGAGTTGCTCACGCGCCGCTTCTTCGAGCGCTTTCGGGCGGCGGTGCGGGAGGTGGCGGCGGCGCTGGACGGCGATGACGCCGAGGCGCTGCTCATCATGTCCCGGCTGCTCTTCCTCTCGTTCGTGCAGGAGAAGGGGTGGCTCAACGGCGAGCGGCGGTTCCTCGTCGATCGGCTGGAGCGCGCCGTCAAAGAGGGGTGCGAGTTCTTCGCCACCGTCCTCCTGCCGCTCTTCTTCGGCGCTTTGAACACGCCGCCGGCGGAGCGCGATGAAGCGGCGAAAGAGCTGGGACGCATCCCGTACCTCAACGGCGGCCTCTTCGAGCCATCGCCATACGAAAGAAATCACGATCTCCACCTGCCGAACGAGCTGATGCAGCGCGTGCTGGAGGACGTCTTCGAGCGCTTCGACTTTGCCGTCGACGAGCGCGATGCGTCCGGCACGCACATCGATCCGGAGATGCTGGGCAAGGTCTTCGAGTCGCTCATGGCCGAGGATGAGCGGGCCCGGAGCGGCAGCTTCTACACGCCGCGGGAGATCGTCGACGTCCTCACCTCGCGCGCCATCTCCGAGTGGCTCGGCGCAGGCGACGCGCGCCGGATGCTGGATCGCCTCGCCTCCATCACCGTCCTCGACCCGGCCTGCGGCTCCGGCGCGTTCCTCCTCTCCGCCCTCGGCGTGATCGAGCGCCTCACGCGCGAGCTCTCGGCCCGCGCAAACATCGAGGTGCCGCCCGACCTGCGACAAAGAATCGTCGAGCGCTCCCTGTTCGGCGTCGACGTAAAGCCGGAGGCGGTCCGCCTCTGCGAATTGCGTCTCTGGCTGGCCATCGTCTCCGGCAGCGACGCGGCCATCGAAGACGTGAAGCCGCTGCCGAATCTCGATCGCAACATCCTCCAGGGCAACTCGCTCCTCAGCCCGACCGACTTCCTCGGCGACGGCCGGGCGGACGTCTATCACGAGTGGGCCTACGCGCTGCGCGCGCAGCGCGACCTCGTGGAGCGCTACCGCAGCGCGCCGGGGCACGAGCGGCCGCAGCTCGCGCGCGTCGTGCGGGAGAACGACCGTCGCCTGGCCACCGACCTCCTCGCGCGGTCGATCGAGCGCGACGAGCGGGCGCTGGAGGAGCTGGCCGCACCGCGGCACGACCTCTTCGGCCGCGCGTGCGAGGTCGACCTGCAGCGCTGCCGCGAGCTGCGGGCGCGCATCGTCCAGACGCGCAGGACGCTGGAGCGCGCCGAGGATGGGGAGCTGGATTTCTTCTCGTTCGACGTCCACTTCGCGCCGGTGATGGCGAACGGCGGCTTCGACGTGGTGGCCGGCAATCCGCCGTGGGTGCGCCACAGCCGGATCGAGAACGGCTCGAAGCGGCTGCTCTCCGACCGCTACGTCTTCTTCCGCGCCGACCGCGGCGACCGGGCGGCCATCCATCAGCCGGATCTCTCCGTCGCGTTCGTGGAGCGCGCGCTCGCTCTCGCCGCGCCGGGCGGCGTGGTGTCGATGCTCCTGCCGGCGAAGGTGCTGAACGCGGCATACGCGGCGCCGCTGCGGCGGCACGCGCGCGAGCGGCTGTCGATCGTGGCCATCGACGACTGGAGCGACAGTCCGAAGCGGCACTTCGACGCCGACACCTTCCCCCTCGGCCTCACTTTGCGCCGGAAAAGCGGCGGCTCGCGCCTGAGCGTCACCACCGGCAGCGAGTCGTTCAGCGTGGCGCAGCGCGACCTCGGGGATGCGGCGTGGGAGCTCGTGCCGCCCGAGGTCGGCGCTATCCTTCGCCGCGTGCGCGCGGCGCACCAGACGCTCGCCACGGTCCTGAAGCGGAAGCCGCTGATGGGCGTCAAGACCGGCGACAACAGCGCGTTCTTTCTCGACGACATTGCCGGCATCCCGCTCGAGCACGTCGCGCGCTGCGTCCGCGGACGCGACGTGCGGCGCTGGTCGGCCGAGGCCTCGCAGTGGATGCTTTGGCCGCCGCTGGCGGGATGGAAGACGACACCGCGGTGGCTGAGGCGACTGGCGGCCGCGAAGGGCGTGACGCCGTCGGAGCTCCGCCTGTCGTACGTCCGTCCCGAGCATCGCGGGATCAAAGTGGCGTGGAAGGACGTCTCGCGCGGGATGGTCGCCGCGGTGCTGCCGGAAAGCGTGACGATCAACGGCCGCGAGCTGCCGCTCATCCCGAACCAGACGCTCTACTTCCTCGATTGCGAATCGCTCGACGAGGCGCACTTCCTCGCCGCGCTCCTCAACTCCACCATCGCCGACGCGCTGCTGCTGGGCATCGCGGAGCGGGCCAAGGACGCGCATTACCGCTACTTCGCGCGGACCGTGGCGCGCATGCCGCTGCCGGCGATCGAGTCGGCGGCGCTGCGTCAGCAGCTCGTGCGCGCTGCCCGGCGCAAAGCGCAGGCCGATGAGCTCGACCTGCTTGCGGCGGATGCGTACGGCGTGACGCTCGCGGAGCTGAAGGTGCTACAGCGGTTCGTCGCCGGGCGGCTGGGGCATGCTCGCTGAGCATCAGCTCATCGCGGCCGTCCGCATCCGCGAGCTGCTGCGCACGAGAGGCGGCGCGATTCTCGCGGACGACGTTGGCCTCGGCAAGTCGTATGTCGCCGCGGCCGTGGCGCGCGCGGCGGAGTGCCCGGTGGAGCTGGTGATCCCGGCGGCGCTCGTCGCGCAATGGCGGGAGACGCTGGCGCAGTTCGGCGTCGAGGCGCGGGTCCTGACGCACGACGCGCTCGCCTCCGATCCGTTCGTGCCCTACCCGGCGAAGCGGCGGCTGGTGATCGTCGACGAGGCGCATGCGTTCCGCAATCCGGACACGCGGCGTTACGACGCGCTCGCGCGGCGGTCGATTGCCGCGGAGCTGCTGCTCGTCACCGCGACGCCGGTCTGCAACGCGCTGCGCGATCTGCATGCGCTCATCGCGCTTCTGGTGGCGGACGACGCGCTGGCCGACCGCGGCGTGCCGTCCATCGACGTTGCGTTCGAGACGCGCGATCGTGAGTCGATCGCCCGGATTGTTGCGGAGCTCGTCATAAGGCGGGACACCGAGGTGCTGCCGCCGGAGCTGCGGTTCGGCGAGCTGGAGCGGCGGGTGGTGCGCCATCCGGTGGCGGAGCTGCCGATCGATGCGCTGCAGTTCCCACTCGTCACCGGCGCGCCGCTGTTGCGGCAGTTTCTGCGCAGAAGGCTGGAGTCGAGCGAGGCCGCGCTGCTCGAGTCGGTGCGCCGGCAGCGTCGCTTCTACGAGCGGGTGCTGGAGGGTGGGCGGGCGCTGACGAAGCGCGATTACCGCCGGGCGTTCGCCAACGAAGAGGATGCGGACGCGGTGCAGAAGCTGCTGTTCTGGGACATGTTCGCGCCGCGCGAGTTGGATGGCGCCGCGGTCGCCGAGGAGGTGCAGCGCCTCGATGCTTTGGCCACGGCCGCCCGCGCCGCGCCGCCGACGAAACTCGAGCTGCTGCAACAGGCGCTGGCCGAAGAGCCGA
>DATEOX010000659.1:0-12226 GCA_035273585.1 Thermoanaerobaculia bacterium | reverse complement strand
ACGGCGCCTTGCTCCGGTGCAGATAGAGCCCGACCACGAGCGCGATGGGGATGGTCAGGAAGATGGTGAACGTCCCCCACGCGGAGTCGGCCAGCGCGTTGACGACGGCGATGCCGAGGCCGGCCAGGGCGATGACGATGATGAAGAGGATGGCGATCATGGCCGTGGTACCGGCCACGGGGCCGATCTCGCCGCGGGCGATCTCCGCCAGCGACCGCCCGCCTCGCCGCACCGATGACGCAAGAATGACGAAGTCGTGCGCCGCGCCGGCGAAGACGACGCCGAACGCCAGCCAGAGCAGCCCCGGCAGGTACCCGAACTGCGCCGCCAGTACCGGCCCGATCAGCGGCCCCGCGCCGGAGATGGCCGCGAAGTGATGCCCGAACAACACCCACTTGTTCGTCGGCACGAAGTTCTGCCCGTCCTCATGCCGATGCGCCGGCGTCACCCGCGCGTCGTCCAACGCCATCACCTTCGCCGCCAGAAACGCGGAGTAGTAGCGGTAGCCGATGGCGGCGACGGCGAGGAAGAGGAGGATGAGGGGGAGGGCGTTCATAAATTGGATTGAGGATTGAGGATTAGAGGATTGAGAATGAGATTGTGCGACGGCTGTCCTCAATTCTCAATCCTCAATCCTCAATCCGGCGGCCCGCAGGGCCGCGCTCCTGGATTCCCGGCCGCCAGCTCCGCGCCATGCAACGCGACGCCATGTCCTTCCTTCGCCGCGTGGCGCGGGAGTATGGCGACATCTCCCATTTCACGTTCGGGCCGCAGCACGTGTACCTGGTCAACCATCCGGACCTCATCCACGACGTGCTCGTGCGGTACGGCCGCTCGTTTCAGAAAGGGCGCGCGCTGCAGCGCACCAAAGTCATCCTCGGCGAGGGGTTGCTGACCTCGGAAGGCGAGCTGCACAAGCGGCAGCGGCGGCTGGCGCAGCCGGCGTTCCATCGGGAGCGGATCGCGCGGTACGCGGAGGTGATGATCGACCGCGCCACGCGGCTGGCAGGGCGGTGGCGGGACGGCCAGGAGCTGGACATCCATCACGAGATGATGCGCGTCACGCTCTCCGTCGTGGCCAAGACCCTCTTCAACGCCGACGTCGACGAGGAGGCGGACGAGATCGGCGCGTCGCTCACGGAGCTGATGCAGATGTTCCCCATCCTCATCACCCCGTTCGGCGAGTACCTGCGCCTCCTGCCGCTCCCGCGCACGCGGCGCTTCGAAGCGGCGCTGAAGCGGCTGGACAAGACCATCTTCGACATCATCGAGGAGCGCCGCCGCTCCGGGCGCGACGAGGGCGACCTGCTCTCGATGCTGCTCCTCGCGCAGGACGAGGAGGAAGGGGGCGGCGGGATGACCGACAGCCAGGTGCGCGACGAGGCCATGACCCTCTTCCTGGCCGGCCACGAGACGACGGCGAACGCGCTCTCCTGGACCTGGTACGTGCTCTCCCGGAACGAAGACGCCGAGCGCCGCATGCACGAGGAGCTCGACGCCGTCCTCGGTGGACGGACGCCCACTCCGGCCGACTATCCGCGCCTGCCGTTCACGGAGATGGTCCTGGCCGAGTCGATGCGCCTCTACCCGCCGGCGTGGGGGATGGGGCGGCTGGCCATCGAAGATGTGCAGCTCGGCGAGTGGATGGTGCCGAAGGGGGCCGTCGTGATCGTCGCGCCGGCGGTAACGCATCTCGACGGGCGCTGGTGGCCCGACCCGCTGCGCTTCGATCCGCTGCGCTTCACGCCCGAGGCGAAGGCGGCCCGGCCGCGCATGGCGTATTTTCCGTTCGGCGCCGGTACGCGCATCTGCATCGGGGAGAGCTTCGCCTGGATGGAGGGCGTGCTGATCCTGGCCACGCTCGCCCAACGCTGGCGCGTGCGCGTGCTGGAGGAACCGCGGCCGCAGGCGTCGATCACGCTGCGGCCGCGGGGTGGGATGAAGGCTGTCATCCTGAGGCGCGAAGACGCCGAAGGATCCGTACCGATCTTGCGCGATACGGATCCTTCGCTGCGCTCAGGATGACACTACGGGCAGGTAGCGAACGCGTTCGTGTCCTGGATCGGGGGGAACGGCGTGCCGATCGGGTTGCGATACACCTTCGTCTGATTCGTCTTGGTGTCCGTCACCGTGAGATCCACGCCGACGTTCGTCAGGCCGGCGGCGAAGACCCAGAAGCGCGGCGCGTTCGGGTTGTCGCAGGCGTTGAGGGTCTTGACCACGACCTCCACGTTGTCCGGCGTGAAGAACCAGAAGTAGCCGCTCTCACCCGTCAGCGACACCGCCTCGGCGTCGCCGCTCACGCCATTGGGCGTCGTCCAGCGCGCCCGCACCTGGAAGCGTGCGTTGTTCAGGCAGAGCGTGCTCTTGTCCGGCGCGCAGGCCGACTGTGGCACGACCGTGAGCTGCACCACGTTGCTGCGCACCACCGTGTCGCCCGTGCAACCGGCGATGGTGACGTTGCAGCCGTGCGCCTCGAGGAAGAAGTAGGTGTTCCCGATGTCGGTCGCATCGGCGCCGAACTGTGCCGCCGTGCGGTCGGCCGGCACGTCGCCAATGACCGTGTACGGCCCGCTCAGGCTGCGCGAGGCGAGCACGCGGTAGAACTGCACCTGGTAGCCGTTGTCCGTCCCCTGCTGGAACGACGGATTGCACCAGCGCAGCACGAACAGCTCGCCCGCGTGCACCGCGGTCGGATCGACCGTCAGGCTCTGATCGAAGGCGCAGGAGGACGACGACACGGTGATGGTCGAGGTCGTCTCCAGACGGCGCGTGGTGCACTCGGTCACGAAGTAATCGATCGTGTACGTGCCGGGCGACGGCGCCGTGACGGTCGTGGTCGTGGTGAACGAGTACGGCGTCACTCCCTGCGGGCAGGGGCTGCAGGCGGCGTTGGCCGTGGCCTCGAGCTGCAGCCGCGCGCCGACGTTCGTCAAGCGGGTGAACTGCGGCACGCAGCCGTCGCTCCAGGTGCCGCGCACGGTGATGGTGAACGGCTGGTTCGGCGTCGGCGTGGCCGGGTTGGTGGTGATGGTGATGTTGCCCACGGAAGCGGCCGACGCGGCCTGGGCGATGAAAACGAGGATGATGAACAGCAACGATTTACGCATGGGTCTCGATCTCCTGAATCCCGCGAGGCGCGGGGTACAATCGAGTCCATGGAGCAAATCCAGTACCTCTTCGCCGACTACGCCGAAGCTCATCAGACGAAGGGAAACAAGCTCTTCCACCGGCTGGGCATCCCGCTCATCGTGCTCACGCTGATGGGCATGCTTGCCCGCGTCCAGCTCGGCCCGGTAGACCTGGCGCTGGTGCTCATCGCCCTGTCGACGATCTACTACCTCACCCTCGACTGGCGCCTGGCCATCCCGATGCTCGCCGTCTCCGTCGGCTTCTGGTGGCTCGGCCGCCTCATCCCCTTCTGGTGGAACGTGGTCGGCTTCGTCCTGGGATGGATCTTCCAGTTCATCGGGCACAGCGTCTACGAGCACAAGCAGCCGAAGTTCCTGCGCAACCTCACCCACCTGCTCGTCGGCCCGCTCTGGATCCTCAACGACGTCATTCCGATCGTGAAGCCGTCCGGCGCCGTGACGCAACGGTGAACTTGCATCGGACGAAGTTTGACCTGCATCGCTGGAGGAGGTGTTCGCCTTCTTCAGCCGCGGCCCGTCCCGTGCCGCGGTAACACGAACGACCGCCGGGCGAGGACGCCCGGCGGCTTGCG
Organism: Thermoanaerobaculia bacterium; assembly: GCA_035273585.1. Classification (GTDB taxonomy): domain Bacteria; phylum Acidobacteriota; class Thermoanaerobaculia; order Gp7-AA8; family Gp7-AA8; genus JAFAVZ01. The sequence goes on along the minus strand of DATEOX010000659.1, from coordinate 8,502 downwards.
GGCGGGACGCCCGCGGTCCTACTTCGTCAACTTCGACTGCAGCTCCGCGTCGCTCGGGACGGAGAGCAGCTCGGAACCGACTTCGACGAGCGGGATGCGCCGCTTGCCTTTGTGGAAGTCGATCACCTTCCGCTCGCCATCGCTGTCCGTATCGATGTCGATGTACTCGTACTGCACGCCGTTCTTGTCCAGGTGCCGCAGCGTGCGGCGGGTATCGCCGCACCAGTCGGCACCGTAGACCGTGACTCGTTCAGCCATTCGGAGAGCCTCCTCTCGAAGCGTAAGTTATTGCGAGTTCGCTGCCCGGTTCGCTTTTTGCTGCGCCCAAATCCCCGGGTACGAGAGTGCAACGGGAGCCTCAGCAGTGCGCGATCCTCGTGGTCGAGGACGACTCCGCCATTCGCCGGCTGGTGAAGATGGTCCTGGACCGCAACGGCTACAACGTCGAGGTCGCGGCCGACGGCCTGGAGGCGGTGCTCAAGCTCGGCCTGACCGACTTCGACGTCATCATCCTCGACCTGATGATGCCCAACCTGGACGGCTTCTCCTTCATCGAGACCCTCTCGGCGAACGAGCCGCAGCGCCTCGACCGCATCATCGTCACCAGCGCCGCCTCGCCCGGCGTGATCCGGGAGCGGATGCACGGCAAGCCGTTCGACATCCTCCCCAAGCCGTTCGACATCAACGAGCTCGCCCAGCGGGTGCAGGCGTGCATTCAGGCCCAGCCCGAAGCAAAATGACCCCATGCGCCCATACGGCAGCGATCGCCTCCGCGTGGACGGCGACCGCCTGGTCATCTCCTCCCGCATCCCCAAGGGCTGGCAGGCGCGCATCGGGCGGACGCTGACCTCGCCCGAGCATCCCGGCACGGCCGTGCTGTGGGAAGGCGAGTGCTACGAGGTGCTGCAGGCGGAGCCGCTGCCGATCGGCTGGCGCTACACGCTCGCGCTGTGGGAGAGCGCGCACGCCATCCGCGTCAGCGACCGCTACGACGAGGAGTCGGAGGCCGAGCGCGTGGCCGAGCACCAGCGCGAGCTGCTCCGCGAGCGCCGGCGCAGGACGGCGAATCTCCTCGCCCTCTTCACCGGCCATCTCCCGGCGGCGATGCAGAACCACCTGGGCAGTGAGCTGGGCATCCTCCCCGCGCGGTTGACGCTGATCTCGACCATCACCGACTTTCTCATCGTCGCCGCCGCCGTCCTCTACTCGGTCCACCTCCGGATGACGTTCCGCATCGTGCCGTCGTGGGCCTTCCTCGCCGTCTTCTACTTCGGAATCCAGCTCACCGTGCGCATCGCCATCGCGGCGCTGCAGAACCGCCCCATCGGCACGGTCTTCGGGCTGATCGCCTACGCGTTCGTGCCGAAAGCCGCCGTCGATCCGATGAAGGGGAACGCGGTGCCGATCACCGATGCGACGGAGGATCAGGCGCTGCAGGATCTGGTCGTGCTGCGCGCGCCGCTCCTCACGCTGCTGAGCGAGCGCGAACAGGTGCGCATCGCGCGGCGCTTCGACTACGACTACACGCGGCATGCGTCGAATGTCGCGGCGGTGCTCCTGATGCTGGCCATCCTGGGGAGCGTCACCTCCTGGAACACGCTGCACGATGAGGTGCGCCTGACGGCCGTCGCCTCGTTCCTCACTGCCATCGCCGTGGCCGTCGAGCAGGTCTGCCGGCTGGTCATCCTTCGCCAGCATCCGGTGGGGAGCATCCTCGCCGTGCTGGTGCGCCCGCTCGTCAAGCGGCTCATCTGACGGGCACAAAACCAGCACCTCCGCCGCGCGTGCCGAACCCGGAGCTCGACGGCAGAAGTCGCGTCATCATCGAAGGCATCACCCCGCAGGTCGACGGCGGACGCTTCCCCGCGAAGCGCGTCGTCGGCGACGTCGTGCAGATCGAGGCCGACATCTTCGCCGACGGCCACGACGTCCTCTCCGCCGTCGCGATCCATCACCATGAGTCGGAGAAGAAGCCCCGCAAGGAGCGCCTCATCCCGCTGGTCAACGACCGCTGGCGCGCGGAGATCACGGTCGAGCAGCTCGGCTTCCACTGGTTCACCATCGAGGCCTGGGTCGATCACTTCCTCACCTGGCACCGCGACCTGAGCAAGCGCGTCGCGGCCGGCCAGGCGGACCTCGACGTGCAGCTCGCCATCGGCCTGGAGCTGATCCGCGCCGCGGCGAAGAACGCCGGCGCGCGCGACCGGCGCAAGCTCGAGGTCTTCATCAAGACGCTGGAAGGCGAGGACGAGCTGGCGGACAAGATCGAGGAGATGTGGAGCGCCGATCTCCTGGCCCTGATGTGGCGCAACTCTCCGCGCGCCTTCGCCACGCGCTACCCCTGCGAGCTGGCCATCGAGATCGATCGCAAGAAGGCGGCGTTCAGCACCTGGTACGAGCTGTTCCCCCGCTCCTACGGCACGCTGCGCGGCGTCGAGGCCCAGCTCCCGCGCATCGCCCGCCTCGGGTTCGACGTGCTCTACCTCCCGCCCATCCATCCCATCGGCCAATCGCACCGCAAGGGGAAGAACAACGAGGTCACGGCCGAGCCGGGCGACGTCGGCAGTCCGTGGGCCATCGGCGGCGATGAAGGCGGCCACAAGGAGATTCATCCCGACCTCGGCACGATGGAAGATTTCGCTCGGCTCGTCGCCGCGGCGGAGCAGCATGGCATCGAGGTGGCGCTGGACATCGCCTTCCAGGCCTCGCCTGATCATCCGTATGTCGAGGCCCATCCGGAGTGGTTCCTGGCCCGCCCGGACGGCACGATCCAGTACGCCGAGAACCCGCCGAAAAAGTACCAGGACATCTACCCGTTCCACTTCGAGAGCGAAGCGTGGCAGGAGCTGTGGCAGGAGCTGCGGGACGTCTTCTCGTTCTGGATCGGCAAGGGCGTGCGGATCTTCCGCGTCGACAATCCGCACACCAAGCCGCTGCCGTTCTGGGCCTGGTGCATCGCCGAGCTGCGCCGCGAGCATCCCGATGTCCTGTTTCTGGCCGAGGCGTTCACGCGGCCGAAGATCATGTACTGGCTGGCCAAGGGCGGGTACTCGCAGTCGTACACCTACTTCGCCTGGCGCAACACGGCCCATGAGATCCGCGAGTATTTCGAAGAGATCACGAAGCCGCCGGTCTCCGATTTCTTCCGCCCGAACGCCTGGCCGAACACGCCCGACATCCTCACCGAGTACCTGCAGTTCGGCGGGCGGCCGGCGTTCGTCGTGCGGCTGATCCTGGCCGCGACGCTCTCCGCGAACTACGGCATCTACGGGCCGCCGTACGAGCGGATGATCGCCGCGCCGCGCGAGCAGGGCAGCGAGGAGTACCTCGACTCCGAAAAGTACGAGGTCAAGCAGTGGGGCTCATCCGACGATGACCTGTCGGATTTGATCGCGCTCGTGAACAAGATCCGCCACGAGAACGCGCCGCTGCAGCAGAACGCGACCTTACGCTTCCACGACACGACGAACGACCAGCTCGTCTGCTACAGCAAGACCAGCGGCGAGAACGCCATCCTGGTGATCGCCAACATGGACCCGCACAACACGCAGGCGGGCCACGTGGAGCTCGACCTCGAGGCGCTGCACGTCGATCCCACGCGCGCCTTCCAGGTCCACGACCTGCTGAGCGGCGCGCGCCACTCCTGGACCGGTCCCCGCAATTACGTGCAGCTCAACCCGCACGTCGTCCCCGCCCACATCTTCCGCATCCGCCGCCGCGTCCGGACGGAGCGGGACTTCGAGTACTTTTTGTGATGAGCGAACAAGATCCGTACTGGTACAAAGACGGCGTCATCTACCAGACGCACGTCCGCGCATTCTTCGATTCGAACGACGACGGCATCGGCGACTTCGCCGGCCTCACCCGCAAGCTCGACTACCTGCAGGACCTCGGCGTCGACATCATCTGGCTGCTGCCGTTCTATCCCTCGCCGCTGCGCGACGACGGCTACGACATCGCCAACTACACGGCCATCAACCCGAGCTACGGCACGCTGCAGGAGTTCAAGGCCTTCCTGCGCGAGGCGCACCGCCGCGGATTGCGCGTCGTCACGGAGCTGGTCATCAATCACACCAGCGACCAGCACCCGTGGTTCCAGAAGTCGAGGCGCGCGAAGCCCGGCTCGCCGTGGCGCGACTTCTACGTCTGGAGCGAGACGCCCGAGCCGTACAAGGACGCGCGGATCATCTTCAAGGACTTCGAGACGTCGAACTGGGCCTGGGACCCGGTGGCCAAGGCGTACTACTGGCACCGCTTCTATTCGCATCAGCCGGACCTGAACTTCGACAACCCGGCCGTGCACGAAGCGTTGTTCAAGGCGTTCGACTTCTGGATGGACATGGGCGTCGATGCCTTCCGCCTCGACGCCATCCCCTACCTCTTCGAGCGCGAGGGGACGACGTGCGAGAACCTGCCGGAGACGCACGAGTACCTCAAGAAGCTCCGCGCGCACCTCGACACGAAGTACCCCGACCGGATGCTGCTGGCCGAGGCGAACCAGTGGCCGGAGGACTCGCTGCCGTATTTCGGGGACGGCGATGAATGCCACATGGCCTTCAACTTCCCGGTCATGCCGCGCATGTACATGGCGCTGGCGCAGGAGGACCGCTTCCCGATCGTCGACATCATGCAGCAGACGCCGCCCATCCCCGACCCCTGCCAGTGGGCGATGTTCCTGCGCAACCACGACGAGCTGACCCTGGAGATGGTCACGGACGAGGACCGCGACTACATGTGGCGCACTTACGCCAAGGACCGCCAGGCGCGCATCAACCTCGGCATCCGGAGACGGCTCGCGCCGCTGCTGCAGAACCACCGGGGACGGATCCATCTGATGAATGGGCTGCTGTTCTCGTTGCCAGGCACTCCGATCATCTATTACGGCGACGAGATCGGGATGGGGGACAACATCTGGCTCGGCGACCGCAACGGCGTCCGGACGCCGATGCAGTGGAGCGCCGACCGCAATGCCGGCTTCTCCCGGGCCAACCCGCAGCAGCTCTTCTTCCCGGTGATCATCGATCCCGAGTACCACTACGAGCAGGTGAACGTCGAGGCGCAGCAGAACAGCCCCTGGTCGCTGCTCTGGTGGATGAAGCGCCTCATCGCGCAGCGGAAGCGCTACCGCGCCTTCGGCCGGGGCACGATGGAGTTCCTCTTTCCGGAGAACCGCAAGATCCTGGCGTTCATCCGGCGCTATGAGGAGGAGACGATCCTCGTGGTGGCCAACCTCTCGCGCAACGTGCAGACGTTCGAGCTCGACCTCTCCGCGTATCGCGGCTTCGTGCCGGTCGAGCTGTCGGGCGGCACGCGCTTCCCCGAGGTGGGGGAGCGGCCGTACTTTTTGAACCTCGGGCCGTTCGCCTTCTACTGGTTCTCGCTGGAGCGCGTCGAGAAGCCGGCGGAGACTGCGCGCGGCGAAGAGCTGCCGCTCATCGGGGCGAAGACGCTGGAGGAGGTGCTGGCCGACCGCAACCGCGACGCTTTGTCGCGCGCCATCCTGCGCTACGTGCAGGGGCGGCGCTGGTTCGCGGCGAAAGCGCGCACGGTATCGGGCATCCGGGTGCGGGAGCATGTCGAGCTGCCGAACAAGGCCGGCGCGCTGGCGCTCATCGAGGTGGAGTACACGGAAGGGGAGCCGGACCTCTATCAACTGCCGCTGGGCATCACCCAGGCCCGCCGCGCCGACGAGCCGGACGCGCGGACGGCGACGCTCATCGCCCGCCTGCGCGACGGCTGCCTGCTCTACGAGCCGGTGACGGAGGACCGCTTCGCCAACGCGCTCCTGGACACGATCGGCAAGCGCAAACAGCTCAAGGGGTCGCAGGGCGTCGTGGCAGGCGCGCCGGCGCGCGCGTTCAAGGAGCTGCGCGGCAAGGACGCGCTCGAGCCGCAGGTGCTCAAGGCGGAGCAGTCGAACACGGCCATCCTCTACGACCAGCGCCTCTTCCTGAAGCTCTTCCGCCGCCTCGAGCCGGGCGTCAATACCGACCTGGAGATCACCCGCTTCCTCAACGAGGAGACCGACTTCGCCCACACGCCGCGCCTGGCCGGCGCGCTGGAGCACCGCATCGATGAGCGGAGCGAGCCGACGACGCTGGCCATCCTGCAGAGCTTCACGGAGAACTCCGGCGACGCCTGGAGCTACACGCTCGACGCCATCGGCCGCTACTTCGAGCGCCTGCTGAGCGAGGGGGCGCCTGCCGAGCGCATCGCCAAGGGCGCCCCGGCGGCCGAGGAGCTGATCTCCCCCTATCTCGCCGACGCCGAGCTCCTCGGCAAACGGACGGCGGAGATGCACCTGGCGCTCGCCTCGCGGGATGACATCCCGCCCTTCGCCCCGGAGCCGTTCACGCCGCACTACCAGCGCTCGATCTACCAGTCGATGCGCACCCAGACCGTGCAGACGATGCAGCTCCTCCGCCGCCGGGCGAAAGACAACCCGGACGCGCAGGAGCTGCTCGCCCGCGAGGCGGAGGTCCAGCAGCGCTTCCGCAAGCTCCTCGACGGGCGCATCTCCGGCCAGCGCATCCGCACGCACGGCGACTATCACCTCGGGCAGGTGCTGTACACCGGCAACGACTTCGTGATCATCGACTTCGAGGGAGAGCCGTCCCGGCCGCTCAGCGAGCGCCGCATCAAGCGCAGCGCGCTGCGCGACGTGGCCGGCATGCTCCGCTCGTTCCACTACGCTCCGTACGCGGTGGTCTTCGGCCAGGCGCCGGGCTTCGTGGTCCGCCCCGAGGATGCGCCGGCGCTGGAAGCAGGAGCGCAGTTCTGGCACCGGTGGGTGTCGGCGGCATTCCTCCGTACGTACCTCGCCGAAGCGTCGCGCGGGTCGTTCCTGCCGCCGACGCACGCCGAGCAGCAGACGCTGCTGGAGGCGTACCTCATGGAGAAGGCGCTGTACGAGATCGGCTACGAGCTGAACAACCGCCCCGACTGGGTACGCATCCCGCTGCGTGGCGTGCTCGATTTGTTGCGCTAGGAGAAAAACGATGCAGCAGGCGAAACGGGGCGACACGGTCCAGGTGCACTACACGGGCAAGCTGGAGGACGGCACGGTCTTCGACTCCTCGAGCGGCAGCGACGCGCTCTCCTTCACCATCGGCGCGGGGGAGGTGATCCCCGGCTTCGAGAACGCCGTGATCGGCATGCAGCAGGGCGACCACAAGACGGAGACCATCGCCGCCGACCGCGCCTACGGCCCGCATCGCGACGAGCTGGTGTTCACCGTCAGCCGCGACAACATCCCGGAGGGGATGGAGATCGAGGTCGGCGACGTCCTCCGCGTCGGCTTCCCCGACGGCGAGACCGGCGCCGTCCAGGTCGCCGAGCTCGGCGACGGCACCGTCACCCTTGACGCGAACCATCCATTGGCCGGCAAAACGCTGGTGTTCGACCTCGAACTGGTGGGCATCGGGGGGTAGGCGGCACGACCGGCTGCGCTGCTTGGCCACGCTTCGCGCTCGAACGCACGCTGGGCGCATTTTCCGTTCGAAGGGCGTGTTACCCTCGGCGTATGGCAGCGAAGAAGACGAGGAAGCGGATCCCATTAGTGAAGGCAACGGCGACGGAGATGTTCGCAGCGTATAAGTTCACTCGGGCCGAGCATCGCGCGTCCGAGAGGTCACTCGCCGCGGCAAGGCAGATCGCGACCGAACGGGCGGCACGCAGGAGATCGGGCAAGTCGCGCAGCGCTGCGAAGTAGATGGCAGAGCCCGATCCGAAGGACGTCTTTCTGAACGTCCCGTTCGACCGAGCGTACGAGCCACTGTTCGTGGCGCTCGTCGGTGCGCTTGTCTTCCTGGGGCAGAAGCCTCACTGCGTTCTGGAGATCCGGGAGAGCGGCGACGGCCGCCTGGCTCGCATTTTCGAATTGATGCAGGCGTGCGGAACCTCCATTCACGACATGAGCCGCATCGGAAAGCCGGTGCGGTTCAACATGCCGTTTGAGCTCGGTCTTGCCTACTCACTGAAGCTGGTCAATCCTGCGCGCTATCACGTCCTCGTCCTCGACGCGCAACCGTTCCGGATGGACCGGCTCCTCAGCGACTACAAAGGTCGCGATCTTTTGATTCACCACGGCCGATCGGCAGGCGTAGTGAGCTGTGTTCTGGATTCGTTCGAGAAGGATCCGATCGTCACGGCTGCAGACTGTCGAGATGCGATCGGAGAGCTGAGGAGCTCTGCAGCGAAACTGAAGCGCGACCTTCAGGTCGATTCGCTCTTTCGTCCATTCGTTTTCAGGGCGCTGGTCGAGAACGCCATCAAGATCGCAAAAGCCCGTGGCTTCATCGCTCCCTGATCCGGCAAGCGCCTTGCTCTTGTTTTGCGTCGGATGAAAACCGACGAGCTGCATGAGCTCGCGCGTCTCTATTCGATCCAGCTCACATACGAGGACGCCGGAGGGAAGAAGCGGAGCGCATCGCGCGAGGTGCTGGAGGCCGTCCTTCGTGCGCGCACGGGGAACGACGATCTGCGTGACGCGCTTCGCAAACG
>DATEOX010000658.1:0-8181 GCA_035273585.1 Thermoanaerobaculia bacterium | reverse complement strand
TGGCGGACGAGACGTCCGCTCGCCGTCAGGCGTAAAATCCCCCTCATGCGACGCATCCTCTGCACGGCGCTCCTCCTCCTCGCCTGGGCCACCGCGGCGTCCGCGTTCCACGACGGCGACACGCGGGTGCGGATCGGCATCCTCGGCATGCGCGGGCAGCTCACCGGGTCGGACGCCGACATGGCTTCGCTCGTCGGCCGCAACCTGCGCGCGGAGCTGCGCAAGAAGGGCTTCGACGCCTTCGTCACGAACCGCACCATGGAGAACGCCGCGGCGGATGACGCCGACTACTACGTCGAGCTCCTCTCCTCCAGTGGCAGCGGCGACTACCCGATCGGCGACGTGGCCATCGGCTCGCGCGACGTTGCCGCCGGCGTGACGGTGGTGATGTCCCGCGTCGCGGCGGAGGTCCGCCTCTACGACGGCCGCACGCTGGAGACGGTCGCCTCCTACGACCTGCGGAACACGAAGGTGATGCCGGTGCCGTCATGGATCAGCGTCGGCGGCCGCAATTTCTACGCGGTCCTGGGGTTGCCGCTGGTGCAGTACACGCAATACCGCCGCGCGGCCGGCGCGGTGGCCCGCGACGCCGCCGAACGGATCGCGGCGGACGCGCGGCGTTGACGCCGCTCATCGTCCTGACCACGGTCGGAGCGGACTTTGATGCGGCGCCGCTCGCGCGCGAGCTCGTGGAGGCTCGCCTCGCCGCCTGCGTGAACATTCTCCCCGGCGTGGAGTCAATCTACCGCTGGGAGAATCGCGTGGCGCAGGAGGGGGAGAAGCTACTGCTGGTGAAGACCACCGCCGAGCGGCTGCCGGCGCTGCGCGAGGCGCTCCTCGCCGCGCATCCGTACGAGCTGCCCGAGTTCGTCGTCATCCGGCCGGAAGAGGTGGAGGCGCGGTACGCGGCCTGGATCGGCGAGTCGGTGTCATCCTGAGCCGCGAAGACGGCGAAGGATCTCCTGGCAAGCACGAGGAGATCCTTCGCCGTCTGACGCGGCTCAGGATGACACCTGCGACGAGCAGCAAGGCCGTCCCCCCGCTCACCCAAGCTCCGTTCACGAACGCGTTCGGCAGGTAGCGCAGCTCGATGCGATGCCGGCCGCGCGGCACGGCGATGCCGAGCAGCGTGCCGTCGGCGCGGCGGACGTTCACGCGGTTGCCGTCCACCGTGGCCCGCCATCCCTTCCACGCCGACTGGGAGACGAAGACCCAGCCGTTGCGGTCGAGCGCGGCGTCGATGCGGAACGCGTTGTAGCCGCGCGGATGGATCGACACCGTCCCGGCGGCGTTCTCCTCGTCGCTGCGCAGGCTCCGCGGGATCTCCAGCCAGCCACGCTGCGCGAAGTCGGTCTCCGACGCCATCTCGCCGAACGGCGCGTTGTCCGAGATGATCACCCGCCGCGGCAGCCAGGCCCGCGGCAGCACGCGCAGGTTCTCGAAGACCTCCACGCCCGGTTGGCCGTCGATCCGCCGCCAACCGTCCGGCGCGGGCGTGCCGGTGGGGGCGAGGGCGAAGCGGACGTTCAGCGCGCTCAGGAACGGCCGCGTCAGGTCATCGACGCGGTTGTACCAGACCGGCTGCGCGACGGAGAAGAGGTCCTGCGCAATGCGCATCCGCTCCAGGGTCATGGCCTGGTAGCCGCGCACGTCCTCGACCTCGTACATCGTGGCCATGTTCGGCACGAAGACATGCCCCAGGGCGGTGATGCGGTACGGCGGCCCGCCTTTCGGCAGCCGGTCGAACACGGCAATGTGCGGATAGAAGAGGCGCGCCGGCTGGGTCGGATAGAAGTTGCCCATCTCCGCCGTGCGCTGCGCGAGGAGCAGCAGCAGGATGGCCGCGTGCGGGAGCCGCATCATCATGATGAGGAGCGGCACCAGCAGCAGCGCCGACTGCACGAGGAGGAACGACGGCGCGAGCCCCCAGGCGAGCATCGGCTTCCATTCGACCGCGACGAGCGCCCCGAGGGCGAGCGCCGTCGCGCCGCTGGCGATGACGAGGTCGCGCCGTGAAGCAGCGTCCACGCCGAGCGCGGCGAGCGTGGCCAGCGCGAAAGAAACGGCGAAGATCAGCCGCGCGTTGAGGGCGAGATCGAAGAGCGGCAGCTTGGCGATCCAGTCGGCGAACGGCGCCGCCTCGATGCCCACCAGCAGCCCGACAATCCCGATCCCGAGCACCAGCCACTTCTCCTTCCGCCGCGATCGCCACAAACCGACGATGGCCAGCGGGAAGAGCACGCTCCCCGCGTACGCCGCCTCGGTGAAGTTGTACGCGGGACTCTTCGGCCAGGCCACCGTCCGACGTGACGGGTCGCCGAAGCGGAAGGGGATCACCTGCGACTCGAGATGGGCCAGCGCCGTCGCCGCCGGCACCGAGCGCTGCATGTCCACCCACACCGTCTTGCGAAAGTTCCCCTCCATCGTCTGCGGGATGGCGTCGACGATCGGAAAGAGATAGATCGCCAGGAGGCCGATGGTGACCACGCCCGCGCCGAGACCGATGACGATCGCGCGCACGCGTTTGCGCGCGGCGAAGAGCTCGAACAACGCCCAGACCATCCCGATGGCCACGATGTGCACGGCGCTCTCCGGATGTCCATTGAGCAGCATCATGACGAAGGCCACCGTGAGCGGCACTCCGTTGTGCCGATGGACGACCCAGCGCACTCCGAGGAGGACGAGGGGCAGCCAGATGGTCGACGGCCCGATCACCCAGCCGAGCCAGATCACCAGGAACGAGGAGAACGCCCAGCCGGCGGCGCCGATCAGCGACGCGACTTCGCTGCAGCCGCGGTCGCGGAGGAAGAGGAACATGCAAAGCGCGGCGAGGAAGAAGGTCATCGCCGCGAGGAAGGTCAGGCTGTTGGCCGCCGGCAGCAGCAGGCTGAGCAGCGTCATCGGCTCGTACGGCGTCGGCTGGGCCGAGGCGGCCAGGATGTCGCCGGCGAAGTTGAACGGGTTCCAGAGCGGCCAGTTGCCGTGCGTCCAGGCCAGGCGCGTGGCGTACTTCCACGGCATGTTCAGGCAGTAGACGTCGGAGAGCAGCCCGTTGTGTGGCGCCGGGACATGCAACGCCTCGCGCATGGAGCGCAAAGGTTCCCAACTGAAGGGCAGCTCGATCGGCGCGTAGACGCCGCCGGTGAAGAGCGCGCGGCCGGTGAAACAGAGCGGGATGAGGACGAGCGCGGCCCGGGCGCTCCACGAAATCCTGACCACGCAGCGGTGCGCGAGGAGCGCGCAGAGGGCCGCCGTCAGGAAGTACATCAGGAAGGTTGCAATCACATCGATTCTACGCGTTGTAGAAGGAACACGTTGGCCGCGCGGAGGGTTAGCATCCGCGCACATGGAATCGATCATCATCCGCGGCGCCCGCGAGCACAACCTCAAGAACATCGACGTCGTCGTCCCCCGCAACAAATTCGTGGTCATCACCGGCGTGTCCGGCAGCGGGAAGTCGTCGCTGGCCTTCGACACGATCTTCGCCGAGGGGCAGCGGCGGTACGTCGAGTCGCTCTCCGCGTACGCCCGGCAGTTCCTGGAACAGATGGAGAAGCCGGACGTCGACTCGATCGAGGGCCTGTCGCCGGCCATCTCCATCGAGCAGCGCACGACCTCGCGCAATCCGCGCTCGACGGTCGGCACCGTGACCGAGATCTACGACTACCTGCGCCTGCTTTACGCGTCCGTCGGGACGCCGCACTGCACGAGCTGCGGCCGGGAGATCCGCCCCCAGACCATCCAGCAGATGGTCGACCGCCTGATGAAGCTGCCGGCCGGGACGAAGTTCACCGTCCTCGCCCCGTACGTCCGCGGCAAGAAGGGCGAGTACCGCAAGCAGATGCTGCAGATGGTGAAGGAAGGCTTCACCCACGCCATCGTCAACGGCCAGGAGGTCGAGCTCTCCGATCCGCCCGCGCTGGACAAGCAGAAGAAGCACACCATCGACGTCCGCATCGACCGCATCGTGGTCAAGGAAGGCATCCAGCAGCGGCTGGCCGACTCGCTGGAGACGGCCACGCGCGTCGCGAAGGGCCTGGTCAAGATCCTCTACCAGGAGGACAAGCGCGAGGAATTGCTCTCCCAGAACTACGCCTGTCCCGACTGCGGCGTCTCCATCGGGGAGATCGCGCCGCGCCTCTTCTCCTTCAACTCACCCTACGGCGCCTGCCCCCGCTGCTCGGGCCTCGGCGTGCTGCTGGAGATGGACGAGTCGAAGATCGTCCCCGATCCGAAGAAGTCGGTCGCCGACGGCGCGATCGCCATCTGGAAGGAGGGGGCGGAGAACTGGCGCGTGCGCCAGATCCACACCCTGGCCCGGCACTACAAGTTCTCCATCGACACGCCGTGGCACAGGCTGCCGGAGAAGGCGCGCAACTGCATCCTGTACGGCTCCGAGGACAAGATCCGCTTCGAGTTCAACGGCTCGGAGAGCGCGTACACGTACACCGGAACCTACGAGGGCATCATCCCGATGCTCGAGCGCCGTTACCGCGAGTCCGACTCGGAGGACATCCGGGAGGAGATCGAGCGCTTCATGACGGCAGCCAAGTGCCCCGACTGCAACGGCCGCCGCCTCAAGCCGGAGGCGCTCGCGGTGACGGTGGCCGGCAAGCCGATCGACAGCATTGTCGCGTTCTCGCTCAAGGCCGCGGAGAGCTTCTTCGCCACGCTGACGTTGAGCGACCGCGAGGAGCAGATCGCGGGCAAGATCCTGAAGGAAGTGCGCGACCGGCTCGGCTTCCTCAACGCGGTCGGCGTCGGCTACCTCACCCTCGACCGCAACGCGGCATCGCTCTCCGGCGGCGAGGGGCAGCGCATCCGCCTGGCGACGCAGATCGGCTCGAAGCTGATGGGCGTGCTGTACGTGCTCGACGAGCCGTCCATCGGTCTGCATCAGCGCGACAACCGCAAGCTCATCGAGTCGCTCCTGGAGCTGCGCGACCTCGGCAACACGGTGATCGTGGTCGAGCACGACGAGGAGACGATCGAGGCCGCGGATCACATCGTCGACCTCGGGCCGCGCGCCGGCGTGCACGGCGGCGAGGTGGTGGGCGAGGGGACGCTGAAGGAAGTGCAGCGCTACGAGCGCTCGCTCACCGCGCGCTACCTGCGCGGCGAGGCCTCGATCGAGGTGCCGCCGACGCGGCGGCCGATCACGGATGCGGCGCTGATGATCCGCAACGCGCGGCAGAACAACCTCAAGAACCTCGACGTGCGCATCCCCCTCGGCGTCTTCACCGCCGTGACCGGCGTCAGCGGCTCAGGCAAGTCGACGCTGGTGAACGACATCCTCTACAAGGCGCTCTCGCGCTACTTCTACGACTCGGTCGATACGCCCGGCGCGCACGACCGCATCGAGGGGCTGGACCAGGTCGACAAGGTCATCGACATCGACCAGTCGCCCATCGGCCGCACGCCGCGCTCGAACCCGGCGACGTACACGCAGCTCTTCGCCGAGATCCGCGGCCTGATGGCCCAGACGCCCGAGGCGCGCATGCGCGGCTACGGGCCGGGGCGCTTCTCGTTCAATGTGAAGGGCGGCCGCTGCGAGGCGTGCAAGGGCGACGGGCAGATCAAGATCGAGATGCACTTCCTGCCCGACATTTATGTCACGTGCGACGTCTGCGGCGGCAAGCGCTACAACCGCGAGACGCTGCAGGTGACGTACAAGGGCTTCTCCATCGCCGAGATCCTGGACATGACGGTCGAGCAGGCGCTGGACGTCTTCCGCAACATCCCGAAGATCGCCAACATCCTCCGCACGCTCGACGAGGTCGGCCTCGGCTACATCAAGCTCGGCCAGTCGTCGACGACCCTCTCCGGCGGCGAGGCCCAGCGCGTGAAGCTGGCCAAGGAACTGGCCAAGCGCGCCACCGGCCGGACGCTCTACATCCTCGACGAGCCGACCACCGGCCTGCACTTCGACGACGTGGCCAAGCTCCTCCACCTCATGCACGGCCTGGTCGACCGCGGCAACACGGTGGTCGTGATCGAGCACAACCTCGACGTGATCAAGACCGCCGACCACATCATCGACCTCGGCCCCGAAGGCGGCGACGCGGGCGGGCGGATCGTGGCCACGGGCACGCCGGAGCAGGTGGCGAAGGTGCCGGCCTCGCCCACGGCGGAGTTCCTGATGAAGGTGCTGCGCCCCTCACCCGGCGCTTCGCGCCACCCTCTCCCCGCAAGCGGGGCGAGGGTTCTTCGGTAAGAGCCTTCTCCCCGCGGCGCGGGGAGAAGGTGCCCGAAGGGCGGATGAGGGGCCCACATCACCAGATGTCGCACCGATCCGCGCGCACCATCGGATCGTTCGCCTTGCAGCCGAACGCGGCGGCGAACTGGGGCATGTTCGAGACCGGACCGTTCACGCGGAACTTCGAGGCGGGGTGGGGGTCGGTGTTGATGCGGACGCGCATCGCTTCGGGCGTCACGTTCGTGGCGCGGGAGCGGGCGAAGCCGAGGAAGAAGCGCTGTTCGGGCGTGAAGCCGTCCACGTTCGCGGGGCGGGGCTTGCCGGCGAGGGAGCGCTGCCAGGCGTCGTAGGCGATGACCAGGCCGCCGAGGTCGGCGATCGACTCGCCGGCGACGAGCTTGCCGTTGTGGTGCAGGCCGGGCTCGACGAAGTACGTGTCGAACTGCCGCACGATGCACTCGGCGCGCTCCTCGAACTTCTTCTTGTCCTCCTCCGTCCACCAGTTGCGCAGGTTGCCGCGCGCGTCGTACTGCGAGCCCTCGTCGTCGAAGCCGTGGGTGATCTCGTGGCCGATGACGCTGCCGATCGCGCCGTAGTTGAACGCGTCGTCCATGTTCGGATCGAAGAACGGCCACTGCAGGATGCCGGCGGGGAAGACGATCTCGTTCAGCGAGCCGTTGTTGTAGGCGTTGATGGTCGGCGGCGTCATGCCCCACTCCGTCCGGTCCACCGGCTGCCCGATCTTGGCCAGGTCGCGGCGGACGGCGAACGCGCCGCCGGCGAGCACGTTGCTCACGTACGGCCCGCCGGTGATGGTCAGCGCCGAGTAGTCGCGCCACTGATCGGGATAGCCGATCTTCGTCCCCATCGCCTCCAGCTTCGCGATCGCCGCCTGCCGCGTGGCGGGACTCATCCACTCCAGCGTGGCCAGGTCGCTGCGCAGCGCGGCGACGAGGTTGTCGACGAGCTCCGTGGCCCGGCGCTTCGCGGCCGGCGGGAACTTGCGGTCGACATACGCCTGCCCGAGGGCCTCGCCGAGGAGCTGGTCGGCGCGCTGCACGCAGCGCTTCCAGCGCGGCTGCTGCTCCTTCTGGCCGGCCAGGATGCCGCTGCGGAAGCGGAAGTTCTCGTTCACGAACGGCGAGGAGAGCGTCGATGCGGTATCGGTGAGGAGATGCCAGCGGACGTAGGTCTTCCAGTCCTCCAGCGGCGTGGTGGTGAGCTGGCGCTGGAGCTCGGCGAAGAACTTCGGCTGGGCTACGTTCACCGACGGCAGCGCGCCGGCGCCCATCTGCCGGAAATAGGCGGGCCAGTCGAAGGCCGGCGCGATGGACGTCAGTTGCGTGACCGGCATGCGGTTGTAGATCGCGTTCGGATCGCGCTGCTCGACGCGGGTCATCGAGGCGTTGGCCAGCGCCGTCTCGATGCGCATCACCGTCTCGGCCCCGCGCGCCGCGGCGGCCTCGTCGTCGCCGGCCAGGCGGAGCATGTTCGCCACGTGCTTCACGTACTCCTCACGCACCTTCTGCCGGTCCGGTTTGAAGTAGTAGTCGCGGTCCGGGAGGCCGAGGCCGCCCTGGGCGACTTCGCCGATGACTTCCGCGGAGTTCTTCGCGTCCTGATTCGAGCCGAAGTCGAACGGGCCGTCGACGTTCATCGACTGCAGGCGCGCGATCTCCGCCTGCAGGTCGGCGACGCTGGAGATGGCATTGATGCGGTCGAGCTCCGGCTGCAGCGGCGAGATGCCCGCCTGCTCGATGGCCGGCTCATTCATGCAGCTCGTCCAGAAGTCGCCGATCTTCTGCTCGTTGGGCGTCCGCGACGCGGCCGGCTTGGCCGCCGTCGCCTCCAGCACCTCCCGCAGCGCGGCGCGGTTGTTCTCCAGCAGGCCGCTGGACATCCCCCACGCGGTGAACTGCGGCGGGATGGGGTTCTTCGCCAGCCAGGTGCCGTTCGCGTATTGGTAGAAGTCCGTGCAGGCGTTG
>DATEOX010000657.1:0-20416 GCA_035273585.1 Thermoanaerobaculia bacterium | reverse complement strand
CAACCGAGTTCGCAGACTCGTTTGCCCAGCAACGCTCGACTTGTCGGGCAGCTTCGCGCATTCTTGTGTACGTTCATCCGGGCCCTTCCTGTCAACCTGTTCGTTTGAAGAGCTTTCAGATTGACGAAAGTCGCCCGGATGGACAACCCCTCTCAAGGAACAACCTCCTGACACATCACAACTAACAACCAACAACTATCTGATCGTCATCTGCGGCACCGACAACAGGAACCCCGCCGGATACGTCACGTAGCCGTCGATGTTGTTGCGCATGATCGTCACGTTCTGCTGGTGGTAGAGGGAGAGATACGGCAGGTCCTCCTGCACGATCTTCTGGATCTCGGCGTAGGTCTGCTTCCGCTTCTCCCGGTCGAACGTCGAGCGCCCCTCCATGATGAGCTGATCGACGCGCGGGTTCGAGTAGAAGCCGCGGTTCTGCCCCTCGGGCGGCACGTTCTTCGAGTGGAAGATCACGTAATAAAAGTCGGGGTCGGCGATGCCGTTGCGGCTGAACGAGTAGAGCTGGAAGTTGCCCTTCCCGATGTCGTCCACGAACTTCCCGAGCTCGCTCGACTGGATCTTCACGTCGATGCCGGCGAGCTTGAGCATCTGCTGCATCACCTGCGCCCGGAGGTTCGCCTCGTTGTCCGTCGACGTCTTGAAGACCAGCGAGAAGCGCGACCGCGGCCCGTCGCCGTCGGGATCGCGATAGCCCGCCTGGTCGAGGAGCGCCTTCGCCTTGGCCACGTCGTATGGATACGTCGGCAGATTCTCGGCGCGGGCCCAGTGGCCCTTGCCGAACATCGTGTCCGTCGGCTCGGCGAAGCCGCGCATCACGTCGCGGGTGATCTTCTCCCGGTCGATGGCGTGCGCGATGGCCTGCCGCACCAGCTTCTTGGACAGGATCGGGTCCTTGAGGTTGAAGGCGAGGTATTGATAGACCGAGCCGGGCTTCCGCTCCACCTTGAAGTCGGGGTTCTTCGTGAACTCGTCCACGTTCTCGAAGGGGATGGTGTTCACCTCGAAGTTCACCGAGCCGCGGCGCAGCTCGAGCACGGCCGTGGTGGCGTCGGGGATGATGCGGATCACCACGTGCTTGATCTTCGGCGCGCCGCCGTGCCACTGGTCGAAGGCCTCCAGGTCGATCCGCTCGTCGGGACGGAAGTCGACGACCTTGTACGGGCCGGCGCCGATCGGCTTCGTCTTGTACGTGTTCGTGTCCGCGCCGGTGGGGAGGATGCCCAGCGTGAGGTTGTCGAAGATGCCGCCGTTGGGCTCCTTGAGGCGGAAGATCACCGTGTGATCGTCGGGCGCCTCGATGTGGTCGACCGAGGCGTAGCCGGACTTCTTCGATGAGGTGAAGCTCGGGTCCATGAGCGACTCGTAGGTCCACTTCACGTCCGCGGCCTTCACCGGCTGCCCGTTCTGGAACTTCGCATTCGGGTTGAGATGGAAGATGATCGTCTTCTCGTCGGGCGTCTCCCATTTCTGGGCCAGGTCGGGGGCGTAGTCGTTCTGGGGCGTGATCTTCACCAGGCCGCTGTAGACGAGGTCGAAGACGCGCCCCGAGGCGTTGTCGGTGCCGACCCGCGAGTCAATGTTCGGCGGGCTGGCCTTGAACTCGATGACCAGCGTGTTCTTGTCGCCGCCCGCGCCGCCGCCGTTCTTCTTTTCCCCGCCCCCCCCGCAGGCCACGAAACAGGCTGCCAGGGCGATCGCGATCATTCTCTTGCTCATACTGCTCTCCTTCATCCGTCGCATGTCATCCTGAGCCCCGCAGAGGGCGAAGGATCTCCTCGCACGTGCCCGGGGATCCTTCGTCGTCTGCGCGACTCAGGATGACAGGCTGACCCCGTTACAAGAGAAGTGCCTGCTATGATGCCCCGCGATGCGCCTCAAGCCACTCATTCTCCTGATTGCATTGACTTTCCCCCTCTTTGCGCGCGCCGCGCAGAAGGTCATCGTCCTCGGTTTTGACGGGGTCGACGCCCGCTACACCGAGCAGTGGATGAACGAGGGGAAGCTACCCAACATGGCCCGCCTGCGCGCCTCCGGCACCTTCCGCCCCCTCCGCCCCACCGTCCCCGCCCAGACCCCCGTCTCCTGGTCGACGTTCAGCACCGGCATCGACCCCGGCCGCACCGGCATCTTCGACTTCCTCCGCCGCGACCCGAAGACCTACCTCCCGGTCTTCGCCGCCTTCGACGAGACGAAGGAGCCCTTCCTCCTCGGCGAGAAGAACCCGTGGGTCGCCGCGGGTGCGATTTTCCTGCTCATCGCCCTGATCGCGGTCTTCCTCAGGCGCACCGGCCGGGTCGTCGTCCTGTTGATCGCCATCCTGGCCGCGGGTGGAGTGTTCTTCGGTGTGCGGAAATATATCCCCACCACCCGTCCGGGCGTGATCAACCGCCGCCAGGGGACGCCGTTCTGGGAAGTGGCGGCCAACGCCGGCAAAAAGGCGACCATCGTCCACGTGCCGGTCACTTTTCCGGCCACCGACTTTCATGACGGCCACCTCCTCTCCGGCCTTGGCGTCCCGGACGTCTCCGGCCGCGTGGGCAAGCCGTTCTACTTCACCTCCGAGCTGGAGATGCACCGCTCCGGCTCGAACGAGTTCTCCATCGAGGTCGTGCAGCTCGAGGACAACCGGGGCGTCATCAACACGAAGATCCAGGGGCCGCCGAACAAGCTCTTCGGCGACCCGCCGTACATCTCCATCCCCATGACCCTCACCGTGGCGAACGACCGAAACTCGGTGCAGATCGAGATCAGCGGCCAGAAGCTCAGCCTGAAGCCGGGGGAGTGGACCGGCTGGGTGAACTTCGAGTTCCCGTTCAATCCGCTCATCAAGCTGCACGGCATCAGCCGCTTTCACCTCATCTCGTCGCAGCCGGAGGTGAAGCTCTACCTCTCGCCGATCAACTTCGATCCGCGCAAGCTGCCGCCCGGCTTCCGGGTCTCGACGCCGGCGAAGTGGGCGCCGGAGGTGGCGCAGAAGCTCGGCCTGTACAAGACGATCGGCTGGCAGATCGACACCTGGGCCATCTCCGAGGGGTTCGCGAACGAGGAGATGTTCTGGGATGACATGAACTGGACGGTGACGCAGAGCCGGAAGATGTTCGGCGCGTTCCTGGCCAGTGACCAGGACCTGGTGGTGCAGTGCTTCGAGTTCCCGGACCGGGTCGGGCACGTGTTCTGGCGCCTGATGGACCCAAAGCATCCGGCCTACGACCCGGCGCTGGCGCAGAAGTGGGGCGACGCCCTGCTGCGGTCTTACCAACTGATGGATGCCATCGTGGGCGACGCGATGAAGGCCGCGGACGAGCACAACGCGGCGCTCATCGTACTGTCGGATCACGGGTTCGCCAGCTTCCGCAAGTCGGTGAACTACAACACCTGGCTGGTGATGAACGGGTACATGACGCTCAAGAGCGGCGTGCAGGTGAAGGAGCGCAACGTCGAGATGCTCTTCGACCAGGGGCAGTTCTGGGAGAACGTCGACTGGTCCCGCACCCGCGCCTACGCCATGGGTCTCGGCGAGCTGTACATCAATCTGAAGGGCCGCGAAGCGCAGGGCGTGGTGAGCCCCGGCGCCGAGTACGACGCGCTCAAAGCCGAGCTGAAGACGCGCCTCGTGCAGATGACGGACGTCGAGACCGGCGAGCACCCCGTCCGCCGCATCCTCGCGCGCGAGGAGGTCTACCGCAAGTTCGACCCGAACATGATCCCCGACCTCTTCATCACCAACAACGACGGCTATCGCGTCTCCTGGCAGACCTCCCTCGGCGGCATCCCCAAAAACCTCATCGAGCCGAACAAACAAGTCTGGAGCGGCGACCACTGCTCCGTCGACCCCGAAATCGTGAAAGGCATCTTCTTCTACAACCGCAAACTGGCCACCGACCGCGCGCCGTACATCGCGGATGTGTACCCGACCGTGCTCGGGCTGCTTGGGGTGAAGGCGCCTTATGAGCTCGATGGGGTGGAGTTGCGGTAGATGATCGACTTCAACAAGCTCATTGCGCTGACCGCGGCGCTCAATCGGGAGGAAGCCGAGTACATTCTTTTCGGAGGAGCCGCGGTCAACCTTCACGGCCTGCGGCGAATGACCGAAGATTTCGACTTCTTCGTCAATCCCTCGCCGGAGAATGTACGAAGAATCAAACGCGCGCTGCGTTCTCTATGGGACGATCCTGCCCTGGAAGAGATTCAGGACGATGACATGGTCGGCGACTATCCGAACTTCAGCTATGCACCGCCGGGCGAGGGTTTCGGGCTCGACTTCGTCTCCCGTCTGGGCGAGGTGTTCCGGTACGAGGATCTCGAGGCCGAAGTGCACGATGTCGAAGGCGTAGCGATCCGCATCGCCACGCCGCGGACGCTCTATCGCATGAAGCGCAACACCGTGCGGCCGATGGATCGGCACGACGCCGAGCGGCTTCGGGAAAAGTTCCGCCTTTCGGAGGATTGATGCCGGTCCGCAAATTCCGGTCGATCGAGGAGATGAATGCCGCGGACAGGGAGCGTTGGCTCGATTGCGACGATCCCGCGCTTCCGGAGCTCATCCGGGCTTTCTGGGCGCAATCGAGCCGGTTGCTGCCTCCGGCCATCCCGCGCGGCCTCCGGAAGTATCGGTCCATCGAAGAGATGAACGCCGACCGCGACAAATGGGAAGACGCGCGCATCGCCCGTATCCGCGCGGAGCGCCTCCGCAAGTAATGGACTACAAAAAACTCCTCACCCAAGTAGAACGCACCCTCGAGCAGATCGAGATGACCGATGCTGCCACGTCGAGCTCCATCGAGCAGATCGGGGAGACGATCGCTACGAACTTTCGGGATGCGCTCGGGATCACGGGGGGGCGGATTTACGAGTGTAGGCGGGATGACGAGACCTATGAGCTCGTGGGGCGGTTCGGGGCGCATCGGGAGGACGAGCTGGGGATCATCGTGCCGAAGGGGTACAAACCTGTCGAGCTCGTGCTTGAGAACGGCGCCGTCGTCATGGAGCCGAACGATCCGGGCGTCGATCCGGTGCTGGAGCAGAAGCTGGGGGCGCGGCGGTTCGCGGCCATCGCGGCCGGGGACGAGGACTACATCCTCGGGTTCGACGTCGCGCCGGAGCTGGGGCGGGAGGACATCCTCTTCTCGCTCAATCTCATCCGCTACACCATCAACCAGAAGCTGCGCGCTCACCGGTTCGAGTCGCTCATCGTCGAGGCCCAGCGCATCCAGCAGTCGATCCTCCCGCAGCGCGTGCCGCAGTACGCCGGGTTCGACATCTGGGGGAAGACCGTGCCGGCGGAGATCGTCAGCGGCGACTTCTACGACTTCATCCCCGTCACGGACAACATCCTCGGCCTGGCCATCGCGGACGGCTCCGGACATGGCCTGCCGGCGGCGCTCGTCGTGCGCGACATCTACATGGGCCTGCGCATGGCTACCGACCGCGATTTCAAGATCGTACGGACCGTGGAGAAGCTCAACCACATCATTCACCGCGGCCGGCTGACCACGAAGTTCGTGTCGCTGTTCTACGGCGAGCTGGAGACGGGCGGCATCCTCATCTACTGCAACGCCGGGCACAACTACCCGTTCGTGCTCAAGGGCCACCATATCGAGCCGCTGCGCAACGGCGGCCCGGTCCTCGGGCCGACGCCGGACGCGACCTACAAGCGCGGCTTCGTCAAGCTCGATCCGGGCGACCTCCTCTGCATGTACTCCGACGGCATCGTCGAGGCACACGACAAGCATGACCAGGAGTTCGGCCTGGAGCGGCTGCAGCGGTTGGTGAAACAGCACCGCAACCGCTCCGCGCAGGAGATCGGGCAGGAGGTGCTGGCGAAGGTGGAGAAGTGGAGCCGCGGCGCCGAGGACGACCGGACGGTGGTGATCGTCAAGGCGGTCGTACCGTGAGCGACGTGCTGTGGTTCAACGACCGTTTCACCACCACCGACGAGCGGGTGCTGGGCGTCGAGGACCGGGGCTTCCAGTTCGGCGACGGCGTCTACGAGGTGTTCAAGTTTCTACGGGGCCAGCCGGCGTTCCTCGCCGAGCACTTCCAACGGTTGGAGAGTGGTCTACGAGCGCTGGAGATCGCCAACCCGTGGGATGAGGCCTCGTTCGCGGCCGTGATGCGCGAGCTGCTGGCGCGCACGGCGTTCGCGGACGGCATCGTCTACATCCAGGTCACGCGTGGAGAGGCGAAGCGGGCGCACTTCTGGCCGGAGGATGTCCGGCCGACGGCGCTGGCCTATTCGCGTGCCTTCACCTTTCCGGACGCGGCGAAGAAAGATCGCGGGATCCGGGTCATCACCACGCCCGACATCCGCTGGCATCACTGCGATGTGAAGTCAGTGAACCTGCTGGCCAATGCCATGGCCAAGAAGAAGGCCCAGCGCGCCGGCGCCGACGAGGCGCTGCTGCTGGCGGACGGCGTGGTGCGGGAGGGGGCGAGCTCGAGCTTCTTCGCCGTCCGGGCGGGGCGGATCATCACCCATCCGCTGGACGAGAACGTGTTGCCGGGCGTGGTGCGCGACCGGGTGATCGGCCTGGCGCTGCGCGAAGCGAAGATCCGCGTCGACGAGCGGCCGCTGCGCGAGCAGGAGCTGTTCGACCTCGACGAGGCGTTCATCACCAGCACCACGCAGGGGGTGATGCCGGTGACGGAGATCGACGGACGGATCATCGCCAACAGCCGGCGGGGGGAGGTCACGACGGAGCTGCAGCGGCTCTTCGACCACGCCGAGGAGACGGAGGTCAGTGGCGCAGGCGTCGGGTCCGCAGGTTCCCGGAGGCGATGAGGATGAACCAGCAGCTCGCCGCGATGCAGGCGATGAGCACGAACTGCAGCGCGCGGTCGAAAAGCGAGCTGCCGTCCCACGAGGTGGCCACGTAGTAGACGAGCACCGAGAGCGCCGCGAGCACGTAGGCCGCGCCGACGAATCCAAGGATGAAGTTGCCCAGCCGCGAGCGGATGCCGATGTGATGCATGCGCCCTCCCTTCCCTATGGGATGAAGTACCAATGTAAGTCTTGCTTGCGCCAGATGCAAATGGAAAGCCGGCTCAGCAAGCAAGGCCTGCATCACGTCCCTTTCGATCCTGTAATCCATGGCAGGATTCTGTCCGTATGCGCCGCACCATCACCGAGCCAGTCGCGCTCCTCGACGCCCTGCAGCACTCCTTTCCCGACTCCTCCCGCACCACGCTCCGCCAGATGCTCCAGAGCGGCCGCGTCCGCGTCGACGGCGAGGTGGAGAAGGATGCCCGGCGCGTTCTGGAGCCGGACGACCTGCTGGAGGTGACCTCGAAGTCGCCTCAGCGCGAGCTCCCGCCGGGGCTGGCCATCCTTCATGAAGACGCGGATGTGATCGTCGTCCTGAAGTCAAACGGGCTACTCACCGTAGCGACGGAGCGGGAGCGGGAGGCGACGGCCCAGGCCTACCTCAACACCTACGTCGGGGCGAAGCAGCGCGAGGAGCGGATCCACGTCGTGCACCGCCTCGACCGGGAGACGTCGGGCGTCCTCGTCTTTGCCCGCAACTTCCACGCCCGGGAGCGGCTCAAGGAGCAGTTCGCCGAGCACAGCGTCGACCGGGTCTACGTCGCGGTCGTGGAAGGGGAGCTCGATCCGCCGAAGGGGACCATCCGCTCGAACCTCCTCGAGCGACGTGACCTGCGCATGGTCAGCGTCGAGGCGCATCCCGACTCGAAGCATGCCGTTACCCATTACCGGACCATCGAGTCGAAGCGCGGCTACTCCATGCTGGAGGTCACGCTCGAGACCGGCCGGAAGAACCAGATCCGCGCCCATCTCTCGGAGAAGGGCCACCCGGTCGTCGGCGATCAGTTCTACGGCAGCGAGGTCAACCCCCTCGGCCGGCTCGGCCTGCACGCGAAGCTTCTCGGCTTCGACCATCCGGTGACGGGGAAGCGGATGAGCTTCACCGCGCCGCTGCCGCGTCCGTTCCGCGAGCTGTTCCGCTGAACCGTCTGGCCCGCTTGTCGCATCGCCACGGGCGGGAGGATGTGTTCATGAAAAGAGCGACTTACCTGCTGCTGGCTTGCGTCGTGGTGCTGCCGCTGCTCGCCCAGAGCGCGACGAAGAAGGCGCGCGTGGCCGCCGACGTGGCCCGCCTGGCCTCGCTGCTGAACGACGTGCAGACCACCGCCACCGTGCAGGCCAACGTCTGGAAGACGATCGGCAACGAGGCGAACGTGCTCACCAACCGCATCTACGCGAACACGGCCGGCAGCCCCGAGGCCCGCGCCGCCGCGCGCGACCTGCGCCTGCACGTCCGCGAGATGCGCAATGCAGCGATGAAGGGCGACGCCGCCGGCGCGCGCGATCATGCGAAACAGGCGCTGCCGTCGGCGTGGAAATTGATCGATTGGGCGGGGTAGGATCGACCCGATGACACCTCTCACACGAAGCTGACCGCCAGCGTCGATCCCTCTTCCTTGTAGATCGTGTCGACGAAGCGGATGGTGTTCGTCTTCAGCGACATGAAGAGGGACGAGGTCCGGATGCCACCGCCGAAGAAGCGGACGCCGCGCAGCAGGTCGCCGTCCGTGACGCCGGTGGCGCAGAAGATGATGTCGTTGCCGGCGGCGAGGTCGGCCGTGTCGTAGACCTTGTCGCCGTCGACGTAGCCCATCGAGCGGAGGCGCTCCTCCTGCCACTTCTCCAGCGGCTTGAGGCGCCCCTGCATCCGGCCGTTGAGACAGCGCATGGCGGCCGCGGTGAGGACGCCTTCCGGCGCGCCGCCGATGCCCATCGCGGCGTGGATGCCGGTGCCGCGCACGGCGGCGGCGATGCCGGCGGAGAGGTCGCCGTCGGTGATCAGCTTGATGCGCGCCCCGGCCTCGCGGATCTGGGCAATGAGGTCGTGATGGCGTTCGCGGTCGAGCACGACGATGGTCAGCTCATCGACATCCCGCTTGAAGGCCTCGGCGATCTGGTTGAGGTTCTCGTGGACGGAGCTCGTCAGGCTGACGAGGTCGGCCGCGGTGGGGCCGACGACGAGCTTGTCCATGTAGACGTCGGGGGCGTTGAGGAGGCCGCCTTTCTCCGAGGCGGCGAGGACGGCGATGGCGTTGGCGGCGCCGGTGGCGCAGAGGTTCGTCCCTTCCAGCGGGTCGACGGCGATGTCGACCTCCGGATAGATCTCGCCCTCCGTCCAGCCGCGCCCGAGGGGCTCGCCGACGTAGAGCATCGGAGCCTTGTCCCGCTCGCCCTCGCCGATGACCACCGTACCGCGCATCTTGAGGCGGTTCAGCTCCTCGCGCATCGACTCGACCGCGACCTGGTCGGAGTACTTGCGTTTGCCGTAGCCCATCGTCCGCGCGGCGGCGATGGCCGCCTTCTCCGAGACGCGGAGGAAGCCGATTTCCAAGCTCGATTCCATGTGACTCCGAACGTGTGAAGTTTTTTGCGCGGCGAACTTTAGCAGAAGTACGATCCGCCCGCTTGAATCGGAGAACCGTGCTGGCGACGCTCGCGCTCGGCGCGTACTTTTTCGTGCTGGCGAGGCACACGGCGCTGGCCGTCGGGGGCTCGGACAGCTCCGGCTACATGAACGAGGCGCGCCTCTTCGCCTCCGGCCGGATGAAGGCGCCGGTCGAGCCGCTGCGGACGATGAAATTGCCGTCCTCCTTCACGCACTGCTTCACCCCGCTCGGCTTTCTCACCGCGCCGCGGGGGAAGATGACGCCCTCCTATCCGCCCGGCCTGCCGCTGCACTTTGCGCTCGCGGGGATGATCGGCGGCTGGTCGCATGCGCCGTTTTACCTGGTGCCGCTGTTGGCCACGCTTTCACTGCTGCTGATGTTCGGCGTCTCGCGCGAGCTCGGGCTGTCGGGCGTCTGGAGCGCCGTCGCCGCGGCGATCCTGGCGTCGATCCCCATTTTCCTGTCTTCCGCCATCCAGCCGCTGAGCGATGACGTGGCGCTGTTTTGGGCCTTGCTCGCGATGCTCTGCGCGCTTCATGGCGAGCGGGCGTCCCGCCCGCAAACGGCGGCACGTCTCGTACCGCCGTCATCACCGCCGGACGAGACGTCCGGCGGCTGGCGGGCGGGACGCCCGCTCGCCGCGTTCCTGGCCGGCATCGCCTTCGCCATCGGCGTCTGGGTCCGCCCGACGAACCTGCTGATGGCGTTGCCGCTGGCCATCGCGCTGCGCTGGCGCTGGCCGCTGCTGTGGCGCGCGGCGCTCGGCGCGATCCCCATCGGCGCCGCGCTGGCCTGGTATCAGGCGGTGCAGTTCGGCAGCCCGTTCCGCACCGGCTACGGCGGAGTAGGAGAGATGCTGCAGGCGTCGATTATCGCCAAGTGCGCGCCGCATCATCTGCTCTGGCTGGCCAAAACGATGTCGCCGCTGGCCATCCTCGGATTGCTCTTCGCGGTCGCCGACCGCCGCCTCGAGCGACGGATGCGCATCCTGCTGCCGGCCTGGATCGGGATCTTCTTTCTCTTCTACATGGCCTACGACATCTGCGCCGACTGGTGGGACATCCGCTTCCTGCTGCCCGGCATCCCGGCGCTGATCGTCGGGCCGCTGCTGGTCCTGCAGCGCCTGGCCACGACGCGCGTGCGGAGCATCATCGCCGCCGCCCTCGCCCTCGTCCTCCTCGCCACGCCAATCGTGATGTCGAAGCGCCTTCGCGTCTTCGACTACGGCGAGGGCGAGCTGCAGTGGCCGCGGATGGTGCGCTGGACGGAGGCCCAACTGCCGCCCGACGCGCTCCTCATCAGCGGCATCTTCAGCGGCGCGTTCTACTACTACGCCGACCGCTTCACCGTCCGCTGGGACCAGCTCTCCACCGACGACTACCAGCTCATGCGCGCCTACGCCGGCAACGCGAACCTGCACTGGTACGCGATGTTCTCCTCCGTCGCCGACACGTCGGAAGAGGAGCTCGTCCGCCGCTACCCTGGCCGGTGGACGGTGGTGGGGCGGAACCGCGACGTGACGCTGTGGCGGCTCGACGACTGACGCGTTTGGAGAGCGCGCGGCAGCCGGCCGTGCCGGCTCAGCCGACGTTCCGGTCCTCGCGCCACTTCGGGTGATTGACATGGAAGACGTGGTCGCCGTTGTAGGAGACGACGGCGGCGTCGAAGGTCATGGTGCCGATGGGCCGCCAGTTGATGATCGTCCGCCGCTCCTTGATCGGCAGGCCCTTGGTGACGCCCTCATCCGAGGTCTCGATGCGGAAGACGAGCTTGCGCTTCGGGGCCGGGTCGCCGCGGTCGTAGAGCTGAGCCATGATCTCGTCCCGGAAATCGAGGCCGTCGCCGGCGATGACCGGCTGCTCGGGGACGACGGTGAGCTGCATGAACTCCGGCGCGCGCGTCGGCTCGCCGTCCGCTTTGCCGAGCTCGGCGAGCTGGTAGACCTGGCGGATGGTGTTCTTCTTGTCCGCCTTGTTCAACGCCACACCCGTGGCGATGAGCGTCCCGATGCCGCTGCCGCGCTTGGTGGCGGTGGTGTTCGGGGCATTGCGCAGGACGGCCTCGTTGATGCTCACGCTGTCCGCGCCGCCGATGTCCTCCTGGGTGATGAACGCCGCGGTCTTCAGCGGCTCCGTATGCTCCGGATCGGTCGTCGGATAGACGATCCCGACCATGGCCAATGAGCGCGTGTTGCCCCGCCGCGTCTCGGTGCAGCACGTCGAGTAGCGGGCGATCATCAGGCCGCGGCTGCCTTTGCGGAAGTAGCCGCTGTACGGCGTCTCTTCGGCGATCTCCCACATCCCGGTGAGGCAGATCCCGTTCGGATGCACGATCCTGCGGTATCCCTTGCGGTCCGGCCCCCAGCGCAGCACCGCATGCGAGGCCACGGTCCGCTTCGCCGCGTCGACGAATGCGCCGCTCGCGACCTTCCCGAAGGTGACGGGATACCGCTCGAAGCCGCCGTCCGCATTCCAGACCGGCTGATAGGGATTGGCAAACACCGCCTCCCGCACCTCCGCAAAACGCGACCCGGTGAAGTTGCGGTCGTCATCCGTGATGCCTTCGATGCCCAGCGGTTCGTCGCTCATGGCGACATGATAGGCCTTAAGGATGGACTTACCAAAGCTTCTGGATGGGGCTCGGTTGCACGAACTGGCTGAGACGGTCAACGACCGGTTCACAATCCTGACCTGTTGGCGCGCTGCGAGACCATTGTTCGAGAACGGGCTTCTGTTCGTCGAACGGGCCGGGCCGATCCAGCTCGCGCCAACGGTCAGCCGGCGACTACGTCCGCCGGTGCGGCCGCAGCTCGGACCACATAATGGCACCAGCGTAGCAATTCTTCCGGCATTAGTTTTCGAATGCTCAGCGGTGAGCAATAGAAACGAAGAAAGGAATCCTATGCGTACAAGCGCGCAGAGCTGTTCGCGTCGATGTTTTGATCGCCGCACCGGTTGCATTCGGCAAGTGCTCGTCGGGTGCTGCCGGCTCAGGCGTACGGGTGTCGCATGTCTTGGTAACGATTCGTCGCTTCGTTGCTTGATTTTCCTCAGACTCAGGACCGTTCCTCGGTCCGCCTAACGGCCTTGGTGTAAGCTGCACGGCCGGTTCCGCGTGCCGAAGCCGAAGCGGCGCGGCGGTTGCCGCGAATGACGTTCACAGAACCGAGTCGCGAACTGCAACCGCCGTGACGCCGTCACGCTGGCGAAAGAGGTAGGCAGCTCGGCTGCCGGGCCGAAGCGGGCCGTGACAGCTTCACACCAAAGTTGGGCGGCCGGCCTCTCATGTAGTGATTCACGCGTCAATATCGTCGAGGGGTTCTTCGGTAGCTGGCGTTACCGGGTCACCCCCGGGAATCCATGGAACTCGTAACGGTGCAAGCCGGTCGTAAACGAAACTCGTGTCGAAGTACACCGCTGGTCCACCCACTAGGATGATGTACTGCCGCAGGAGCTCTTCAGCATATTCGATGAAAGCATCTACATCATCGAGCGTAGGAAACTCTGTTGGCGGCTTGTCATCGTGATGCGCGATGCGCTTCGTCGCATATTTCACCGCTGGCGCCCCGAACGCCTCGAGCCAAGCGATTTCGGATTCAAGGTCGGACACCTCGGGACGCTGCAGCCCGACGCCAACGAGGTCGTCATATTGCCGGTGGATGAAAGCTTCTCGGTCTCTCGCGTTGAGATCTGGCATGTATGCTGAGGTAAAAAGGGAAAGATAGTGCTTGCGAGATATAACGGTAGGATCGCCGCTGATTCGACGCAACAGTTTTACGATTGAGAGCGTACCCGGCCGGGCGTCGCGTAGTCGGCGAACACCCATTGCCATTCGTTCCACATAGTTGTCATACATACACGCGAAAAAGGTGACTGGGACGCTGTGCGAGTTCGGAATTGCTGTCGATGATCGCGAGAGTTCACGGAAGATATATTGATCCTTTCGCATACGGAGCATCGCCTCTTCCAAGACTTTCAGCCAGTCTTTCAAAAGTGAGATCGATACGCCGTTGTCTACCGCCATTTGGATAGAATACCTGTACGCGCTGTGAGGTGCACGGTTCGCAATCCTGTGGTCCGGGCGGTTCACTCGTTCTTCGGTCCGCCCAACTATGGTTTAGACAGCGACGCCTAACACGGCGGTCAGTTCGTGAGTGCTCGCCTGCACTATCTATCAATATAGACCCGAGATGCCGCTGCAGCTGGCCGGCCTGGCGGCCGGCATCTGAGCGGGAGCCTCTACGCAGCGTCGATCGGTCCCCGCGTTCGGTGCGGTTCTGCGCCTCGTTCGAACACCCCGCCCCCCTCACCGGCAGATCAACTGGTACACGCCGATCACGTCGTCGCGGACGTCGTCCAGGTCGGCTTTGATCTTTGTCACCGTCTGCTGGAACTCGGGGTCGGTTTGGAGGGGTTGGAGCCAGGGGTGTTTGATCAGGGCGTACCAACTGTGGTGGCCGAGGGCGACGGAGCGCTTGAGCCAGAGCATGGCCTGGTCGCGGTCGCCGAGCTTGGCGTACACATACGCCACGCGGAGGGCGGCCCAGTGGTTGTTCAGCGCGTCTTGCTCGAAGGACCGGACGTACGACTCGGCGGCGGGGCGGTCGCCGCGGGCGGCGGCGATCATCGCCTTGAGGCTTTTGCCCAGGTAGTGGCGGGGGACGAGGCGCTGCGCGGCCTCGGCCTCGCGATCGGCGGCGTCGAGGTTGCCCTGCAGGATGTAGGCGATGCCTTTCATGTCGTGGCCGGCCAGCGCCGTGTCGTTCTGGGCCAAGGCGAACTCCGCGTTCTTCAGCGCCCTCTCCGGGTCGACCGCGTTCACGTAGTAATAGCCGCGCGTCTGGGCCTCGTTCGATGACGGGTCGAGACGCACCACCTGATCGATGAGGCATTGCGCCTGCTGCAGGTCGCCCGTGGAGACGAAGTACGTGGCGATGGAGTGCAGCGCCTGCGTGTCGCTGCTGTTGAGGCGCAGCGATGCGAGAGTCTCGCGCACCGATTCGCGGAAGCGATCCGGATAGCGGACGAATACCCGCCCCAGGGCGAGGTGAGCCTGGGCCAGGTTCGGATCGAGGCGCACCGCCTGGCGGGCATACCCCTCCGCCTTCTCGATCGTGTCCGTCGACGTGTTGAGGCTGCGCGCCGATCCGACCGAGATGGCCACGGCGAGGTCGGCGTACGCGGCGGCGAAGTTCGGATCGAGGGCGATGGCGCGCTTGAGCGCCGCGACCGTCGCCGCGTGGGCGGCGGGGTCGAAGCTGCCGTTCAGCGACCGGGCCCGGAGGTACTCCTCGAACGCCTTCGGATTCGACGAGCGCGGCTGCGAGGCATTCGTCCGCGGCTGCTGCACCCCGAGTTTCTGATTGAGGCCGTCCACCGTGCGCGACGAGACGTCATCGATCAGCTTGAGCAGGTTGTCGCGCTTGCCGTCGACCGAGTCCGTCCAGATGTTGAAGCCGCTCCGCCCGTCGGTCAGTTGCAGGTTGACGCGCACCAGATCGCCGGCGGCGAGGAAGTGGCCCTCCAGGATGCCGTCCACCTGCAGGCGCTCGCTGGCCGTCTTCGCATCGATTTTTCGGCCGTGATACTCGACCACCGCCGAGGTGGGGCGGACCCGCAGCGATGGGATCTGCTGGAGCTTCGTCACCAGCGCGTCGGCCAGTCCGACCGACAGGAAGTCGTCCTTCGTGTTGTCGGCCAGGTTGGCCAAGGGCAGGACGGCCATCGAGCGGATGGGCGTCTGAACGATGGCCATGGTGTCGGTGGCGGGTTGATCGGCGCTCAGGCCGCGCTCGCGCACGAGCCAGATGCCCGCGCCGAGGGCGACGAGCGCCGCGACGACGATGCCGATCCGGAGCGCCGAGCGGGGACGGGCGCGCGTCCGGCCGAGGGAGGAGCGGGTCAGATGCGACGGCGTCATGCGCATCGTCGGCGTCTCGATGGCCTCCAGGTCGGCGACGAGCTCGGCCGCGTTCTGGTATCGCGCTTTCGGATCCTTCTGCAGCAGCCGGGAGATGATCTTCGTCGCGGTAGGGGGGAAGGCGGGGTCGAGCGGGACGAACGGCTCCGGCTCGGCGTCCCGGATCCGCTCCATGGTCATGAGCGGGGAGTCGGCGTTGAAAGGGAGGTGGCCGGCCGCCATCTGGTAGAGGACCACGCCGACGGCGAAGAGGTCGCTGCGCTCATCGGCCGGCGCGCCGCGGGCCTGCTCGGGGGCGAGATAGTGGATGGTGCCGAAGAAGTGGCCGTCGGTCGATTCGAAGGAGGCGGCGGTCCCGTCCAGCTCGCGCTGCATCTTGGCCAGGCCGAAGTCGAGGATCTTCACCTGGCCGCTCGGCTCGAGCATGATGTTCGCCGCCTTGATGTCGCGATGCACGACGCCCGTGTCGTGGGCGGCGGCCAGGCCGCCGGCGATCTGCCGGGCGATGCTCAGGATCTCGCCGGCGTCGAGCGGCTTGCGCCGCATGCGCTGGGCGAGCGTCTCCCCCTCGCAGTACTCCATGACCAGGAACGGCTGCCCCTCGGCGGTCTCATCGACTTCGTAGATGGTGGCGACGTTCTGATGACGGATGGCCGCGGCGGTGCGGGCCTCACGGAGGAAGCGCGCGCGGCGGTCGGGGCTGCCGAGGTCATCCGCGTGCAGGACCTTGATGGCCACGTAGCGCGAGAGGCGCTGATCGCGGGCGAGGTAGACGGCGCCCATCCCGCCTTTGCCAAGGATGCGCACGATCTCGAAACGTTCGAGCTGAGGGTCCATGCGAGTTGCTGGTTGCTGGTTACTGGTTGCTAGTAGGACGAGGGAACCCGCCGGGAAGCGGACTATCAGCAACCAGTAACTAGCAACCAGCAACTATTCTACACGACCGCCCATACTTACCCGGGCTGGCCGCTTTTCTGACCCCCTTCCGCCTGAAACGGGTTATATTCTCACCCCGAGGAAACTATCGGAGACTCATGACTGCTACCGAGAGCGTCGCGCCTGAGCTGCAACTGCCGCCGCGTTACCAAATTCACGCGGTCCTGAAAGAGACCCACGCCACCTCCGTCTACCGTGTCTTCGACGCCGCCGACAAGCGCGACGAGGCCATCAAGATCCTCCGCCACGAGCTCTCCGAACCGCAGCAGCTCCTCCGCTTCAAGACCGAGTTCTCCACCCTCGCCTCCATCGAGCACGCCAGTATCATCAAGGTCTTCGACTACGGCCTGCTCCATGACCGCTTTCCGTACTTCACCATGGAGTACTTCGCCGGCAAGCGGATCTCCGAGTTCTTCGACGGGCAGAACTGGGACGCGCTCTACGATGTCGTGCTCCAGATCGCCTCGGCGCTGCATCACATCCATCACCTGGGCATCGTCCATCTCGACCTCAAGCCGTCGAACATCCTGGTCAGCGAGAGCGGCAAGGCGAAGATCATGGACTTCGGCCTGGCGATCGAGAGCCGGCAGGTGCTCGACCGGCAGATCCGCGGGACGCTGCAATACATGGCCCCGGAAGTCCTGCGCCAGGACCGGGTCGACTCGCGCGCCGACCTCTACGCGTTGGGCATGACCCTGTACGAGACCGTGACCGGCGCGCTGCCCGGCTACGGGAAGGCGCCCATCGACGTGATCCGGATGCACCTCGACGAGGAGATCCGGCCGCCGTCATCGATCAACCCGCGCGTGCCCGAGGCGCTGGAGCAGATCATCCGCAAGCTGCTGGAGAAAGACCCGCGGCACCGCTACGCCTCGGCGGCCGCGCTGCTGCAGGCGGTGGCGGCAGCGGCGGGAAAGAAGGTCCCGGCGGCGGAGCTGCTGGTGGGACAAGGCGAGCTCTACGCGGCGCCGCTCATCGGGCGCAAAGGTGAGGTGGCGCAGCTCATGAACCTCATCGCCGATGCTCGCGACGGCCGCGGGAACGGCGTCATCCTGGCGGGGCCGGAAGGGCTGGGCAAGAGCCGCATCGTGCGCGACGCCACCCTGCGCGCGCAGCTCGACGGCGCGCGCGTCTTCTGCGGCCGCTGTCCGGTGAACCGCAAGACCATCTACGCGCCGTTCTTCGAGATCTTCCACCAGCTCGTCACCGCGGTCAGTCCGAACGCCGACGTCAGCGACGAGATCCGGCGCATCCTCCGGCCGGTCATCTCCGGCACGGACGTGCGGGCCACGAAGGGCGACAAGTACCGGCTCTACAACCACATCGTGCAATCGATGCAGGACATCTACGGGTTCCTCAGCGCCGGCAGCGACTCCAGCGGCACGCCGCTCATCATCGTCATCGAGGACCTGCAGTGGGCCGACCCGTCGACGGGCGAGCTCTTCTCCTTCCTGGTCAGCGAGGCCAAGCAGAACAAGCTGCTCGTGATCGGCACCCTGACCACGGACGGCGAGTCGACGGAGGCCGACGCGGCGGGCTGGGAGCAGCGGGCGCGGGAGGGGAACTTCCCCATCCTGCACATCGACACGCTCAACGAGACGCTCGTCCGCGAGCACGTGCAGTCGCTCCTCGGGTCGCCGAACGTGCCGGAGGAGCTGGTGCGCTGGATGCTGTGGGAGTCGTCCGGCTCGCCGCTGAACATCCGGCGGATCACCGACTACCTGATCGCGCACGGCTTCCTGCACTGGCAGGCGACGGGATGGGTGGCGGAGATGGAGCGCATCCGCGGCCTGCGCATCCCGGGCGGGGCGGCCTCGATCCTGATGCAGAAGGTCGAGGCGCTGACGGCCGAGCAGCGGCTGCTCATCGAGGCGGCGGCGGTCATCGGCGAAGTGTCGGACGTCGACCTGCTCACGCACGTCGCCGATGCCGATCCGGAGACGAGCTATCGCATCCTGCGCCAGCTCATCCAGCTCAACCTGCTCGACGAGGCGACGGACGGCAAGACCGTCACTTTCCCGCAGATCCACCTGCGGGACACGATCTACAACGGGATGACCGACCGGCGGCGGAGCGAGCTGCACCTGCGCGTCGGCTGCGCGCTCGAGCCGCAGCTCGAGGCCGGATCGTCGCAGCTCGTGGGGCAGATCGCCTACCATTTCGCCCGCGCCAACGACAGCGAGAAGGGCATCCGCTACTCGGTCGAGGCGGGCGACCTGGCCACGCGGACGCTGGCGCACGAGGAGGCGACGGAGTTCTACCGCACGGCGCTGGAGCTGATGGAGCTCAACGGCGCCGACGAGGCCGCGAAGCTGGCGGAGCGGGAGAAGCTGGCGGACGCGTATTACCGCAGCGCGAATTACCGCGAGGCGATGCAGGCCTACCAGTTCCTGCTCAAGGGCATCCAGGCCCGCGGCGGCGCCGATCACGCCACCGAGCACCTCGGCCGGATCATGAAGAAGATCGGCAAGGTGCTGGGCAAGCGCGGCGAGCAGGACTCGGCCCTCTCGTACTTTCACAACGCGCTGGAGATCTACGAGCAGCTCGGGCATCCGCTCGAGGTCGCGGAGCTGCTCAACCGCAGCGCGTGGCTCTACCGCGAAAAGGACGACTTCGACGCGGCACGCGCGGCGTCGATGAAGGCGCTGGCCATCCTGGACGGGATGGAGCCGAACGTCGTCTTCGGCTACGTCAAGAACATGCTCGGCATCATCGAGTACGCCACCGGCAACTGGCAGAAGGCGAAGGACACGCTGCTGGAGGCCTATGCGGTGGCGGACAAGGTCGGCTCCTCGCAACTGAAGAAGACCGTCTCCACGAACCTCGGCAACACGCACTGGAAGCTGGGCGAGTGGGAGACGGCGCTCGTCTACTACCGCAAGAACCTGGACGTGTCGGAGTCGGAGGGCGACCTCTGGTCCCTCATCAGCGCCTACAACAACGTCGGCGTGATCGAGTTCTGCCGGGGCAACTTCCATGCGGCGGCAGAGTACTTCGAGCGCAGCGTGCGGGTGGACGAGAAGATCGGCTCGCCGGAGTTCGAAGCGCTGGCCCGGGAGAACCTCGGCGAGTCGCTGGAGATGCTCGGCCGCTGGAAGGAAGCGCTGGAGCATTACCAGCGCTGCGTGCAGCTCGTCGGCTTCGACGAGAGCCGCGCCTCGCGTACCTCGGTTTACGTCCCGCTGGCGCGGCTGACGAACAAGAAGGGGGACATCGCCAAGGCGCTGGAGTATGGGCAGAAGGCGCTGGCCGCGGCGGAGCGGGCGCGCGACGAGGACCTCATCGCCGAGGCGTCGTACATCCTGGCGGCAATCGAGGATGAGCGGGAGAACCTCGACGACGCGGAGCGGAACCTCGCCCGGGCCATGGAGATCTTCGAGCAGAACCGGACCGTGCAGGGACTTGCTCGCGCGCATACGGCGT
The DNA here is from genome assembly GCA_035273585.1 of Thermoanaerobaculia bacterium. GTDB lineage: Bacteria > Acidobacteriota > Thermoanaerobaculia > Gp7-AA8 > Gp7-AA8 > JAFAVZ01. The sequence continues at coordinate 688 of DATEOX010000657.1, read as the reverse complement.
GGTCGGCCATCTGCCTCAGACGCGGGAACCAGGCCGAGGCGGAGCGGCATGCGGAGGCGGGGGCGAAGTGGGCGCGGGAGCTGAACGACCGTTTCAACCTGGCCAAGAACGACTGGGCGTGGGCAAAGATCCTGTCCTTCCGCGGCGAGCGGGAGGCGGCCGCGGCGAAGTTCGAGGGGGCGCGCGTCACGTTCGAGGAGCTGGACACGCCGTACGAGCTGGCCCGGCTGCTGTTCGACATCGGCGTACTGCGGGACGAGCCGGAAGAGGCGACGCTGATGATCCGCAGCGCCATCCGGATTTTCGAGAAGCTCGATGCCACGCACGATCTGGAGCGGGCGCGTGGCGCGCTGTTCCGCATCAAGCCGGCGGGCAAGGCGCCGGACCAGAACGTCGTCGGGCTGTACGAGATCGTCAAGATCATCAACTCGTCCCTGAACCTGGAGGACGTGCTCAACCGCGTGCTGGACGTCTGCGTGCGGCGGCTGCGCGCGGAGCGGGGGATGATCCTCCTCTTCGATCCGATCACCGGGGCCCTGCGGACGCGGGTGGTGCGGAACATCAAGCAGGATGGGGAAGGCGAGTCGAAGCGCTCGCCGCAGACCATCGTCAAGGAAGTAATCGCCTCGGGGCAGTCGGTGCTCTCCGCGGATGCGAGGGCCGACGCGCGCTTCGTCGAGTCGGAGTC
>DATEOX010000656.1:0-9935 GCA_035273585.1 Thermoanaerobaculia bacterium | reverse complement strand
GGTCCGCGATCCGCGCGTCGGGCGCGACGTCCTGATCGGCGTGGCCGCCGCCTGCCTGGCCAACGCCATCAGCCTGATCCTTCCGGCCAAAGAGCTGACGGTGATGTGGGCCGGCGCGATGACCAGCATCCCGCTTGCTCTGGCGGAGGTCAGCTCCGCCTTCTCGCGCGTCATCGCCGACGTGATCATGCCCCTCATCGCTTTCATCCTCCTCCGCTGGCTCCTGCGCCGCGACCTCCTCGCCGCGGCCGCATACGTCGTGCTCACCGGGGTGATCGGAGCGCGCAACCCCGCGGCCTTCGCCGTCTGGGCCGTGGTGGGGATCATCATGGTCGGCGTGCTGCTCCGCTTCGGCGTGCTGGCCTTCGCCGCCTTCAATGCCGCCAACGCCGTGCTCGTCATCCTCCCCGTCGTCTGGCCCTTCGAGTCGTGGTACGCGGGCGCCACGTTCCTCGGCATCGCCATCATCGTCGGGCTCGCCACCTGGGGCTTCGTCACCTCACTGGCCGGCCGTCCCATCTTCCACGCCGATCTGATCGAAGCGTAACCGCCGCGTCACGCCCCCCTCCCTTATCATGCGCCCCTCGAACGAGGTGATCCGCATGGCCAAGCGCCTGATCCTTTTCCTCCTGCTCGCCAACACCGCCTTCGCGGCGAAGCTCGCCGTGCCGCGGCTCGACTACAAGCACCGCACCCTGCCGAACGGGCTGGAGGTCTACACGCTCCAGGACCGGACCACGCCAACGGTCGCGATCCAGATCTGGTATCGGGTCGGCTCGAAGAACGACCCCGAGGGGCGGAGCGGCTTCGCTCACCTCTTCGAGCACATCATGTTCAAGAGCACCAAGCACATGCCGTCCGAGATGATGGACCGGCTGACGGAAGACGTCGGGGGCATGAACAACGCCACTACGCGCGACGACGCCACGCAGTACTACGAAGTCATTCCCTCCAACTACCTCGAGACGCTGCTCTGGGCGGAAGGGGAGCGGCTCGGGTCGCTCACCGTCGACGAGGCGAACTTCAAGAGCGAGCGGGATGTCGTCAAGGAAGAGTTCCGCTTCCGCGTCCTCGCCCCGCCGTACGGGCGCCTCTTCTACGCGCTGGACAAAGACTCGTTCGCCGTCCATCCCTACAAGCGGCCGGGCATCGGGAGCATCGAGGATCTCGATGCCGCCACGGTCACGGATGTCCAGCAATTCCACAGGACGTTCTATCGCCCCGACAACGCCGTGCTGGTCGTGGCCGGCGATTTCGACCAGAAACAGCTCGACGGCTGGATCGACAAATACCTGGCTCCCATCGGCAATCCCGGCACCCCCATCCCGCGCGTGACCGTGCAGGAGCCGGCCCGCAAAGAGGAGAAGCGCTTCGTGGAGAAGGCGCCGAACGTGCCGCTGCCGGCCGTGGCCCTGACCTGGCTCACCCCCTCCGCCTCGCACGAGGACAGCTACGCGCTGAACATGGCCTCCGCGCTCCTCGGGCTGGGCGACTCCTCGCGCCTGACCCAGTCGCTCGTCTACAAGCAGAAGATTGCGCAGGACGCAAATGTATTCGCCGACCTGCGGGAGGACCTCGGCGTCTTCGTCGTCCTCGTCACCATGGCCAGCGGCCATTCGGTGGAGGAGGGGGAGAAGGCCGCGCGGGCCGAGCTGCAGAAGCTGATCGATGCGCCGGTCTCCGCCGCGGAGATGGAGAAGGCGCGCAACCTCGTCGCCGCGACCGTGCTGCGCCAGCGCGAGACGAACAACGGACGGGCGGCGGCGATCGGCGAGGCGGTGGTGGTCGCCCACGACGCGGAAGACGTCAACACCGGGCTGGAGAAGGCGCTGGCCGTCACGCCGGCGGACGTGCAGCGCGTGGTCAAAAAGTACATGGGTGATGGGAAAGCGGTGGTCATCGAATACGTCGCCGAGGGAGGCAAGAAGTGAAGATCTTCGTCGCTGTTGCGATTGCGTTTTCACTGGCCGCGCAGGAGCAGGTCACCCCGCCGCCGCCCGCCGCCCCGCGGCAGGTGAACATTCCGACGCCTTCCGAGAAGACGCTGCCGAACGGCCTGCGGGTCATCGTCGTGCAGAAGAAAGGGCTGCCGCTCGTCGCCGCACGGCTGCTGATCAAGACCGGCTCCGAGGCGGATCCCGCTGACCACGGCGGCCTGGCGGACATGACCGGCACGCTCCTCATCAAGGGGACGACCACCAGGTCCTCCGAGGAGATCGCGCGCGGCGTCGAGGCCCTCGGCGCGACCATCGAGAGCGGCGCCGGATGGGATCAGTCGTTCGTCGGCCTCACGTCGCTGTCGACGAGCTTCCCGCAGGCGATGGGCTTCCTCGCGGACGTCGTGCGCAACCCGACGTTCAAGAAAGAGGAGCTCGACCGGCAGCGCGATCAGAACCTCGACTCCATCCGCGTGGCCATGCAGCGGCCCGGCTCGCTGGCGAACTACGTCGCGGCGCGCGTGCTGTTCGGCACGATGCCGTACGGGCACAACACCGGCGGTACGCCCGAGTCGCTGCCGCGCATCACGCGCAACGATCTCGTGTCCTTCCATAAAAAGTACTACCGGCCGGACAACGCCCTGCTCGTGATCGCCGGCGACATCGAGCCGCAGGCGGCCTTCGCCGTCGCGCAGAAGCAGCTCGGCGGCTGGAAGAAGGGCGGCGCCGCCATGGCCACCATCACGGTGAAGAACGCCGTCGCGGCGCCGGCCCCGCGCGTGGTGGTCATCGACATGCCGAACGCGGGGCAGGCAGCGGTGGTCGTGGCGCGCCAGGGCATCCGCCGCGTCGATCCGGCGTACAGCGTCGCCGAGGTGACGAACTCGATCCTCGGCGGCGGCTACTCGGCGCGCCTGAACCAGGAGATCCGCATCAAGCGCGGCCTCAGCTACGGCGCACGCAGCGGCTTCGACGTCCGCCGCGAGGTGGGCCCCTTCACCGCCTCGGCGCAGACGAAGAACGAGTCGGCCGCCGAGGTGGCGGGCATCATCCTCGATGAGATCGGGCGGCTGGGGACGACCTCCGTGCCGGAGTCGGAGCTGACCCCGCGCAAGGCGGTGCTCATCGGCGGCTTCAGCCGCTCGCTGGAGACGAGCGCCGGCCTGGTGAACGCGATCGCGGACCTCGCGCTGTACGGCGTGAGCCTGGAGGAGATCAAGCGCTACATCGTCGGCGTGCAGTCGGTGACCGCGGCGGACGTGCAGAAGTTCGCCGGCGCGAAACTCGGCGCGCAGCCGAGCGTGATCATCGTCGGCGACGCGAAGAAGTTCCTCGAGCCGCTGAAGGCGCGGTTCAAGGACGTGGAGGTCATCCCGGCAGCGGAGCTGGATCTGAGCTCGCCGGGGCTGCGGAGGAAGTAAAGACGTTGTCGGTTGTTGGGTAGGGAGAGTTCCCGGTTTCGCTACTCCTCGGTGGAGACAGCGATCATGATCGAGCACGACGCCGCGTCGGTGAGAAATGGGCGGGACTTACGGCCGGAGGAGCAGCAAAGAATCTTCACGCAGGCTTACACGAGGAAGGCGTTTTCTATGATCGTCTGAATTTCTTCCTCTTATTCGAGTCGTTACTTTTCGCAGCCGTCGTCTCGGGATACTCCGGCAAGGACGCGCCACCGATCGCGATCAGCGTTCCGATCTGCGTTCTGGGCATCGTGATCAGTATTCTTTGGGCGTACGCGCAGGTGAATAAGCTCATCCTTCTACGAACCCTGGAACGGCGAGCGGAGGAAGCGTTCGATGAGTTTCGGGAGAGTGTCTTGCTCGCGAACCATCGACGCGTCGTCCGGGTATGGAGCGCGAATGTGGTGCTTGCGTACGCTCTTCCAGGGATCTTTCTCGCGGCTTGGGGATATTTTCTCGGGTATGTGCTGGTGACCAGGTAAAACCGATAACCGACAACGCCGTCACGCCTCTCCCACCCACGCCGCCGCCTCGCTCGGGCGCGCGTAGTAGAAGCCCTGCGCGTAGCGGGCGCCGATCTCCACGGCGGCGCGGGAGGTGGCTTCCGTCTCCACGCCCTCCAGGATGATCTCGCAGTGGAAGTCGCGAGCCAGTGACTGGATGTTGCGGATGATCTTCCGCCGCGCGGCGTCGTTCTCGAAGCCGGTGCCGAACTCGTGGCTGATCTTCAGGTACGAGGGGCGGATGCGGTCGATGAGGTCGAGATGCGAGTACGAGCTGCCGACGTCGTCGAGGGCCAGCTCCACGCCCGTGGCGCGCAGCTCCTCGAGGGCGGGAAGAGTCGAGCTCGAGACCTCCAGCTTCTCCTGCTCCGTGATCTCCAGCACGACGCGGTCGAGCGGCACGTCGCCATCCGTGGCGGCCTGGACGAGCGTGCGCGCCAGGCGCGGACCGTCGGCCAGCGCGCGGGGATGGATGTTGATGAAGATCTTGCCCTTGCGCGCCAGGTCGCCGGCCGCGCGGAGCGTCCGGCGCAGGCAGGCCAGGTCGAGGTCGACCGTGCGGCCGCAGAGGCGCGCGTACTCGAAGAGGAAGCTCGGGTCGCAGAACGGCAGCATCGTCTGATGGAAGCGCGCCAGCGACTCGAAGCCGGCCCGGCGGTCGTCGCCGGCGAGGTCGACGATCGGCTGGAAGGCCGGGAGCAGGTGCTCGCTCTCCACCAGTTCGTCGATGGTCGGGATGTGCAGCACCGCGCCTGCTCCGGTGCCGGCGACGCCGAACGCGTCGGCATCGAACGGCCGGAGCAGCACCACCTCGGCGCCGCGGCGGAGCGCCTCGTCCGCGACGGACGGCGGCAGGATGTCGCCCACCACGACGATCCGGCACGACGGCGAGCAGTGCCGCACCGCCGCGACGGCATCCAGTCCGTCGAATGAGAACGGCGCGATCTGCGCCTCGGTGACCAGCGACAGCAGCGGCACGCGCCGGGCGACGAGGGCCCCGAGAACGGCGTCGCGGCCGGTCAGCACGAGCCCGCCGCGCGTGGCGAGGGCGCTGGCCGAGATCGCCGCGCGCTCGCGGTCGCCATCGAGAATCAGAACCGTCCCGGTCGCGTCCGTCTCATACTTATTTGTCATTGTGACAGGCCTCTAAGGCGAACGAGATGCCATAACTTATATTCAATGAGGCCAGTGAGTTAGCCTTACATGGTCGAGCTCGTACACGTCCAGGAACGCGGACACAATTGACCTGAAATGAGGAAATCGGAACCACCTGATAACGGTTACATAGGGCGGTCCATGAACAATCAAACGAAAGGTGTCGAGATCGGTGAGGACACGCTCACCCGGAGGCGGCGTCAGCAGCAAGGAGGCGCTCCGTTCCGGGTGGTGCTCGTGGACGACGATCGTTCCATTCTTCGTCTCGTGCAGATGATTCTCGCCTCGAGCGGCATCGAAGTGATCACCTGCGCCACAGGCATGGAAGGGCTCGACGCGCTGGAAAACCGCGACTGGGACCTCTGCCTGCTCGACCGCCAGTTGCCCGACATCGATGGCATGGACATCTGCCGGCGGGTCAAGGCCGAGTCGCGGTTCGACACGCGGCAGGTGATCATCCTCAGCGGCTGCACCTCGACCGAGGACAAGGTCGAGGCCTTCGGCATCGGCGCGGACGACTACATCACCAAGCCTTTCGAGCCGGTGGAGCTGGTCGCTCGAGTCAACGCATCCCGGCGGGTAGTCGAGATGCAGAAGCAGCTCGTGGACATGGCCCGCCAGCTCGAGGAGCTCTCGGCGCGCGACGCGCTGACCGGCGTCTTCAACCGCCGCCACTTCGGCATGACCATGGAGCAGGCCTTCCGCCACTCCGAGCGCTACCAGCGGCCGCTCTCCGTCGCCATCATCGACGTCGACTGCTTCAAGAGCATCAACGACTCGTTCGGACATCAGACCGGCGACCAGGTGCTGACCGAGCTCGCCCAGCGCTTTGCCAACTCCGTCCGCGCCTCGGACTACGTCGCGCGCTACGGCGGCGAGGAGTTCGTGGTGCTGCTGCCGGAGACGATGCTGGAGGATGCGGTGCGCTTCGGCGAGAAGCTGCGCACGTCCATCGCCGCAGATCCGGTGCGCACGTCCGAGGGGAAGGAGCTGCCGGTGACGGTGAGCGTCGGGACGGCCAGCCTCGCGCACACCCACTTCCGCTCCTCCTCGGAGATGATCGCCGCGGCCGACCAGGCGCTTTACCGCGCCAAGCGCAACGGGCGGAACCGCGTCGAGGCCGAGCGGCGTCGCGTGCAGCGCGAGGACGGACCGCAGCCGCGCGTCACGGCAGCCCGCGCCTCGATGTGAGGTAGACGGCGAAGCTGCCCAGCCAGTGCCCGCCCTCGTAGTGCTCGCCCGTCACCGCGGCGAGACCGCTGTCCCTATGCGCCGCGGCCGCCTTGCGCAAGGCGACGATCCGCGGGTCGCCGTCCGGCAGGCCGGCGGCCATTCCCTCCAGCATCCAGGCCCGGCTGAGGTTCAGGCCGTCGAGGTGCGCCAGCTTCGGGTCGCTCGGATCGGTCACGACCGCCGGCCGCAGCCAGTCGCCGCTGCCGTCGACCGGCAACTGCGGCAGGAAGCCGCCCAGCCACGCCGCGTACTCCACCGGCGGCAGCACGCGGCGCATCGCGTCCGCCTCGGCTAGGCAGGGCGATAAAAAGTCCTCGCCGGACGGCTCGTACGCGAGCGGACAGTTCTTGTCCGCGAGATAGAAGGCGCGGGTGCGCGCGGCGACCTCGCAGCCCCTCACCCCCAGCCCCTCTCCCCGCGCGGCGGGGAGAGGGTGGCCGGAGGCCGGGTGAGGGGCGCACGTCGCATCGAGGATGAGCCCGAGGGCGAAGGCGGTCTGCGAATGCTCGCCGGAGCGGACCGGATACGAGAGCTTCGGCAGCCATGATTTCAGCCGCTCGGTGGCCGCGGCCTCCAGCGGTTGCAGGTTGGCGGAAAGCTCGCGCCCGAGCGGGTCGTCCCACTCGCGCAGCTCCTGCCCGAGCTGCAGCAGCCAGGCGAGGCCGTACGGCCGTTCAAAGCTGGCCCGCCCTTCGCCGCGCAGGTAGGCCGTCTCCTGCGCGATGTTCTCCTTCGTGATGCTCGCCCGCAGCGCGTCGCGCGCGGCGGCGGCGAACGGCGCATCCGGAAACGTGCGCGCCAGCCGCGCCAGCAGCCAGTGCCCGTGTACCGACGAGTGCCAGTCGTAGCAGCCGTAGAACGCTGGCGTCAGCTTCCGCGGCGACGCGACGTCTTTGTCCGAGGAGAGATTGTGCGCGATCTTGTTCGGATACTCCTTGTGCACGCACGCCAGCGCGAGCTTCGCGAACCGATCGGCCGCCTTCGCATCGAAGTCGGCGGCGCGCAGCGGGTGGGGGAGGAGGAGCAGGAGGAGGAGCAGGAGGATGGGGAGCAGTCGGCGCATGCGTGGCGAATGCTACGCTACCGGGCATGAACGACACGCTCTACATCGGCTGCAACGGAAACGTGGCCGCCATCCGCCCAGAGGATGGCCAGCGCCTCTGGCTCACGGAGCTCGGCGGCGTCTTCTCCCGCACCGCGGCGGAGGACGTCTGCGTGCTGGAGCACGAGGGGCGGGTCTTTGCCGGCTGCAACGGCCACCTCTTCTGCCTCGACGGCGCGACGGGCGAGATCGTCTGGCACAACGAACTGCCGGGCCTGGGGCACAACGACGTCACGCTCACCATCGCCGGGAAGGCCATCCAGGTCGTGGCCACGCACACGCATTCGCACACGCGTACGCCGTGAGGCTCACCTCATCTGCATCACGATGAACACCACGAGGGCGATGGCCAGCACCACGATGGCGATGATCACGCCGATGTTCTGGCGGGCGGACGTGGTGTGCTCATAGACGACCTTCTTCGAGACGCGCTCGTCGTCGGGCGGGATGTCAGACATGCTCAGCGGTCGAAGCAACGGCAGTGCCATTCGTCAAACGCTTCGACGTCACGACGAAAATCGGGATGGCCAGGCAACTGATGGCGGAGGCCACGGCGAACGCGCGCCCGAGGCTCCAGCGCTGGCCGATCGTGCCGACGGCGAACGAGCCGATGGCGATCCCGACGTCGAACGCGCCGACGATGCTGCCGAACGTCCGCGCCCTCCGCTCCGGATCGGTGTGGGCCAGAATGAACGTGGCGAACGCGGGATACATGCTGCCAAAGCCAGCTCCGAACAGGATGGCCGAGGCGACGAGCTGCGGGCGCGAGTGCGCCGTGGCCAGGAGCAGGAATGCGATCGGGACGGCGATCAGCGACGGATAGAGGACGGCCTTGGGTCCCAGCTTGTCGCCGAGGTGCGAGGTGAAGATGCGCACCACGGCGATGGTCGCCGCGCAGACGGTGAAGTAGAGCGACTCCGGATGGATGCCCCGCTCGATGGAGAAGATGGCCACGTAGCTGGTGATGCCGCCGTAGCCGAACGCCGTCACGGCCAGCGAGACGGTGGTGGCCATCACCCTCCAGTCCCAGGCGTCGGAGAGGTTGGGCGGCGTCGACGGGCGATCCGCGTCGCGGTAGGGGAGCAGCCAGCCGGCGACGGCCATCAGCAGCGAGAGCACGGCCAGCTCGCCGCAGAGCGTCAGCCAGCCGAACCTGAAGACGAGCAGCCCGACGGCGGGCGCGATGGCGAAGGCCGACATGCTGGCCAGCCCCCACATGGCGATCCCCTGCGTCCGGCGCGACTCGGGGATGTACTCGCTCATGATGGCCGAGCTGGAGGCGAGGATGCTGGACCAGATCGCGCCGTGCACCGCGCCGACCAGGAACAGCACGCCGAGGTGGCGGATCACGCCGTAGAGGATGGAGAAGACGATGAAGGCCAGCGAGGCGGTGATCAGCGTCCGGCGGCGGCCGAAGTGGTCCGCCACCGTGCCGGTGATGGGTGCCGCGAGGGCGCTCATCAGCGTGTAGCAGGTGAGGAACCAGCCGGCCTGGGCCTTCGTCCCGCCGAGCTGCAGGATGCGAAAGGGGATGGCCGGCAGGAGCTGAAACGCGGAGAAGAAGGTGACGAAGGAGAAGACCCACATGCCCGCGAAACGGGGGGTGAAGAGCGGCTCTCTCCGGTCGGGGTCGGTCGCGGACACGGCGCGGAATTGTAGTGGGTCGCGCTGCCGTTGAGCGGACCGATGAAAGTGAAGCGGGCGGCGAAGTACGGTTTCTGTTCCGGCGTGCGCATCGCCGATCTCAAGGTCAAGCGTTTCGCCGCCGGCGGCGGACGGGGCGCCATCCTCGGGCAGGTCGTGCACAACGAGCGCGTCGTCCAGGAGATGGAAGACCTCGGCGTCCGGACGGTCGAGGAGATCGCCGCCGTGGCCGAGCCGACCATCGTCTTTTCCGCGCACGGCGTGCCGCCGTCCTTCCACGATCAGGCCAAGGGGCGGGGGCTGAAGGTCCTCGACACCACCTGCAAGTTCGTCTACGACATCCACCGCGAGTCGAAGGACGCCCTCGGCGACGATTACCACCTCGTCTTCATCGGCGACCCCCGCCACCGGGAGGTCATCGGCTACACGAACGACCTCGACCCGGCGACGTATCACATCGTCTCGAAGATCGAAGAGGCGGAGTCGATCGACTGGAGCCGCTACCCGAAGATCAAGATCTTCTACCAGACGACCCTCAACGCCGAGGAGTTCGAGGACGTGGTGAAGGTGATCGAGCGCCGCTCGGCGGCGGTCGACCGGGCGGACACGATCTGCTACGCCACGAAGGAGAACCAGGACGCCGCGCGCGTGCTCGCCCACGACCCGGAGGTCGACGTGATCGTCGTCATCGGCGGGAAGAAGAGCGCGAACACGAAGCACCTCTGGGAGATCTGCCGGGAGATGAAGCCGGCGTACCTCGTCCAGGGTCGCGACGACATCGATCCTTCCTGGTTCCACGGGGCGGAGGTGGTGGGCGTGACGGCCGGCTCGTCGACGCCCGACTACGTGATCGACGAGGTCGAAGCGCGGCTCGCCGCGATGTAAGCCCCCCAACCCGCCA
>DATEOX010000655.1:0-3780 GCA_035273585.1 Thermoanaerobaculia bacterium | reverse complement strand
GGGGGGGGGGGGGGGGGGGGGGGGGGGGACCGGTACAGAGGAGCGCGAACAACATGCTTCTGTTCCAGGTGCCGGGCATGCTGTCGATGTCCTACCAGGTCGTCTACCTGCAGGTGCTGGGGCCGGCGCACCTGCCGGCGGCGCCGGTGGATGCGCAGGGCGTCGTCACTTTGAGCAACGGCACGGTGGAGCTGACGCTCTCGCAGGGCGATGGCTGGGCCATCACGCAGCTCACCGTCGGGAGCGATACCTACGTGCAGCAGGACGGCACCTGCGGAAACCGCATCGGCATCTGGAACGACACCGGGAACATCTACCAGTTCGGCATGGAATTCACGACTGATTGCTGTCCCGCGACGTTCGACTTCGCCTCTTTCCCGGCGGGAGCGGGCGGTCAGTTCGTGGAGCAGGGGCCGGTGCGCTGGCGCTTCGCGGGGCAGTTGGAGGGCGGTTTCTCCACGCAATACGATCTCATCCGCGGCGAGACGCTGGTGCGCATGACGACGTCCGGGACCGCTTCCGTCGACACCTCCGTGCTCGTCTCCTTTCCGATGCAGACGGCGTCCGGCGCGACGGGCGACGTGCTGGAGTACGGCACTTCGTACTACTGGGAGAACCGCAATCCGCAACAGTCGTGGAGCGGGCTGACGTTCCGCGCCTGCCGCAATTTCGCGCAGCTTGCCACCTCCGCGGGCGATGCGGTGGCGGCGGTTTATCACAACGGCATTCCCGCCTGGACGATCGATGGGAGCATCCTGCGCGGCTGCCTGCTGCGGAACACGCCCAACGGACCGCGCGGCGCCACAGGACACGATAACGGCTTGCATGTGCAGTCCTACACGCTCGATGTCGAGGGCCAGCTTGCCGTGACCGGTTATCCGCTGCGCACGGCGCTATACGCTCAGACGCCGCTCGCCGCCATTGTGGTGGCGGACGATACGCGCGCGGTCCTGCCTGCGTTCGCGCAACTGGCCAGCGTGGCCCAATCCGACGCGGTGCTGCGGGTGGGGAAGACGAACGAACGCGGCCTCATCCTGCGCGTGCAGCAGCCGCGCACGGCGCTGGACCCGCAGCGGCTGGACATCAATCTGCCGTTCCTCTCGGGCGACGGAACGGCGCCCACGCCGGAGATCGTGACCGCGCTGGAAACGGCTCCCGCGCGCCAGACGCCGGTGACGCTGGTGGGCCAGACGGCCTCGTTCGAGGCGGATCGCGCGGTGTGGACGATGCGCGTGCCGCTCGAAACGACCGACTAGGCCTCCGCGCCCGTCGCCGTCATGTTGTTGCCCGGCTCGCCCGGCATCGCCTGCTGGGCCACGATGAGCTGGCGCGCCTCGCCGCGCAGCAGCGGGAGGCGGATGCCGAAGACGATCGCCGCGATGATGGTGATCGCGCCGCCGATGGCAAGCGTCCAGGGGGCGCCGATGTTCTCGGCCACGGTACCGGCCAGCAGCGAGCCGAGGGGGCCGGAGCCCATGAACGTCATCGTGTAGGCGGCCATCACCCGGCCGCGGAGCTCGTCCGGCACCATCGACTGGATGAGGGTGTTCGACGACGACATCTGCACGATCATGGAGAAGCCGACGCAGAAGAGGATGGCGCACGACAGGACGAACGACTTGGAGAGGCCGAAGAGGATGAGTGTCGCGCCGAGGCCGGCCGCGGCGAACATCACCCAGCGCCCGAGGCCGTATACCGTCGAGCGCATGGCCAGCATGATCGAGCCGACCAGCGCGCCGGCGCCGGAGCAGCCCATGAGGATGCCCAGGCCGCGCGGGCCGGTGTGCAGGATGCGGTCGGCGAAGATCGGCATGAGCACCGCGTACGGCATCGAAGTGAAGCTGACCACGGCCAGCAGGAGCAGCAGCGCGCGGATGGGCCGCGTGACGGCGACGTAGCGCAGCCCTTCCCGGATGTTCGCCAGCGGCGACGACGACACCGCGCGCGGCGCGAGCCTCGGCACGCTCATCATCAGGAGGCTGATGATCACCGCGATGTAGCTGATGCCGTTGGCGAAGAAGCACCACCCCTCGCCGATGGCCGCCACGAGCAGCCCGGCCACGGCCGGCCCGACGATGCGCGCGCCGTTGAACATCGAGGAGTTGAGGGCGATGGCGTTGATGAGGTCCTCGCGCTCCACCATCTGCACGAGGAACGCCTGCCGCGCCGGCAGGTCGAACGCGTTGACCACGCCCAGGCACGTGGCGAGGACGAAGATGTGCCACTCGCGAATGATGTTGGAGAGGGTGAGGCCGGCCAGGATGAAGGCCAGCGTCATGGCCGCGCACTGCGTCACGACGAGCACGCGCCGGCGGTCGTAGCGGTCGGCGATGTGGCCGCCGACGGGCCCCAGGATGAACGCGGGCATCTGGTTGGCGAAGCCGATCGCGCCGAGAAGGAGCGAGGAGCCGGTGAGGCGATAGATCAGCCACGACTCGGCCACGGTCTGCATCCACGTCCCGACCAGCGAGACGATGTTGCCGGCGAAGAAGAGCTGGAAGTTGCGGTGGCGGAGCGCGCGGAGGGGATGGGTTGGGGAGGGCGCTGTACTGCTCATCGGCCAGGGCGTTGCTAAAGGCGCGCCGTCCCGGCCGGGACGAGCACCTTGAGCGAGAGCGGCCTGATGCGCACCTCCAGCGTCGTGCCGAGGTCGCCCACCGGCTCGCCGTCGAGGTGGGCGGGGGCGGGGGAAGGGCGGCGGATGGTGATGGCCCGGCCCTGCACGGCGTGCACGGCGCGCGAGCGGTGCAGCGTGCCGGCGAACAGGCGGGCCAGCAGGAGCGGCGCGCGCAACAGCGAGGCGCGCTCGATGACCACCAGGTCGAGGAGGCCGTCCTGCAGCGACGCGAGCGGCGCGATGCGCGCGTTGTTGCCGTACTGGCTGGAGTTCGCCACGGCGATGACGAACGCGCGTCGGGTCGAGGTCGCGCCGTCGACGGTCATCTCGTACTCCTCCGGCTCGTACGTCCGGAAGCCACGGATGCCTTCCCGCACGTACGTGCGCATCCCACGCGTGGTGCTGGAGGCGAAGCGGTCGGCGATGAAGGCGTCGAAGCCGACGCCCATCACACCGACGAACGGCCGCCCGTTGACCTCCGCGGTGTCGATGGTGACGACCCGTCCCCCTCGGCAGGCGAGGAGCGCGTGGCGCGGCGCCGGAGGGAGGCCGACGTGCCGGGCGAAGCCGTTGCCGGAGCCGGTGGGGAGGATGCCGAGGGCGAGCGGCGTGCCGATCAGGCGCTTGGCGATCTCGTGCACGGTGCCGTCGCCGCCGACGGCGTACACGATGTCGAAGCTCTCGGACTCCGCGCGATCGAGGATGGCGTCGACGTCCTCCTTGCGCGCGCAGCCGACGATCTCGTGCTCGAAGGGCGCGGTGCGGCGGATGACGTCGGAGACGTCGAAGTCGCGTTTGCGGCCGGAGCGTTCGTTGACGAGGAAGAGGGCTTTCACTGTCCCGCCTTGATGATCTCCGTCAGCACCGGCTTCAGTCCGTTGATGATGAACTGGATGCCGATGGCGCCGAGGAGGAGGGCCATGACTTTGGTGAAGACGGCGCGGCCGCGGTCGCCGATCCAGTGGGAGAGGGGGACGGCGGCGAGGAGGACGATCCAGGACACGAGGCCGACGCCGGCGATGGCGACCAGCACGGCCATTTTCCGGTCGAGGCGCGGATAGAGGTTGACGAGGAGCATCGTCGAGGTGATCGCGCCGGGGCCGGAGAGCATGGGGATGGCGAGCGGCACGACCGCGATGGACGAGGGGTCGATCTCCGCCTTC
>DATEOX010000654.1:0-7027 GCA_035273585.1 Thermoanaerobaculia bacterium | reverse complement strand
CATCGAAGCCATCCTCTTCGTCTCCTCCGATCCGGTGAAGATCGACGACCTCCTCGACGCCTTCCCCGAGGAGGGGAGGGAGGCCGTGGCCGCGCAGCTCGAGGAGCTGAAGCGCAACCTGGAAGCGAACGTCGGCGGGTTCGTGCTGGAGCAGACGGCCGGCGGCTGGCGCTTCGCCACCCGCGCCGAGCACGACCCGATCCTGCGCAAGTACTTTGCGAAGAAGGGCGAGAACCGGATGTCCATCGCCGCGCTGGAGACGCTGGCCATCATCGCCTACCGGCAGCCGGTCACGGCGCCGGAGGTCTCGGACATCCGCGGCGTGAACGCCACGGGCGTGATCCGCACGCTGCTGGAGCGGCGGATGATCCGCGTCTCGGGCCGCAAGAACGTCGTCGGCTCGCCGTTCCTCTACCGCACGACGAAGGAGTTCCTCGTCCACTTCGGCCTGAACGACATCCGCGACCTGCCGCGTCTCGAGGAGTTCGGCGATCTGATCGGCGAGCCGATCAACGACGACCTCGTAGCGGCGATCCACGCCGCGGAAGTGGAGCCGCAGGGAGCAATCGAGGAGCTACCAGCAACCAGCAACGAGCAACCAGCAACTGCATCCGACGACGAGCAACTCGCGACGGACAACAGCGAAACGCTGGACACGAAAGACGGCAGCGGCGATCATCACGAGTGATGCAATTGGAGCGACTGCAGAAGATCATCGCCCATGCCGGCTTCGCATCGCGTCGCGAAGCGGAGACGATGATCCGGGAGGGGCGGGTCACGGTGAACGGGCGCGTGGTCAGCGAGCTCGGCTCCAAGGCAGACCCGGCGACGGATCACATCAAGGTCGACGGCAAGCTCATTACCCATGCCGAGCCGCATCGCTACATCCTCCTCTACAAGCCGAAGGAAGTGATGACCACCGTCGAGGATCCGCAGGGACGGCGGACGGTGCTGCAGCTCGTGCGCGGCGTGCGCGAGCGGATCTATCCCGTCGGCCGCCTCGACTTTCACTCCGAGGGGCTGGTGCTGCTGACGAACGACGGCGAGCTGGCGTACAAGGTCTCGCATCCGCGGCACGGCTCGGTGAAGACGTATCACGTCAAAGTCCGCGGAGTGCCCGAGGAGCGGATGATCGACAAGCTCCAGCGGGGCATCACCATCGAGGGGAAGCGCACGCTGCCGACGGAGATCGCCCGCATCAAGACGACGGGCAAAGGCGAAGACGAGGGGAACAGTTGGTTCGAGGTGAAGCTCCGCGAGGGGCGCACCCAGCAGATCCGCAAGATGTTCCAGGCCATCGGCCATCCGGTCTCGAAGCTGCGCCGCGTGGCCATCGGCCCGATCTCCGACCCGAAGCTCACCCCCGGCGTCTGGCGCGAGCTGACCAAGCAGGAAGTGAAGGCGCTGGCCACGATGAAGGAGCCGGCCGCCGTGAAGCCGCGCCGCACCGCCAGCCGCCCGGCCTCGCGCAAGAAGCCCGCGGCGAAGAAGGCGGCCACGACGCGCAAGAAGACGAGTGCGAAGGCGCCGGCGAAGGGGCGGAAGACGACGGCGGCGAGAAGGTGAAAACCGTTGTCGGTTGTCAGTTGTCGGTTGTCAGCAGGTCTACCGACAACTGACAACCGATAACCGATAACGATGTCCACCTCCACGATCATCGCGATCGACGGCCCCTCCGGCGTCGGCAAGTCGACCGTCTCGCGTCTCGTGGCGCAGAGGCTGGGCATTCCGCACATCGACACCGGGGCGATGTACCGCGCGATCGGGCTCGCGGCAGTCCGGGCCGGCATCGACACGCGCGATGAGCAGGCCCTCGGCGAGCTCGCCTCGCGCACGCGCATCGACTTCATCCCCGGTACGCCGCCGCGGGTGTTGCTCGACGGCGAGGACGTCACCGACCGCATCCGTACGCCGGAGATCAGCATGGCGGCGAGCAACGTCTCGGCGGTGCCGGCGGTGCGGCGGGTGCTCGTCCGGCTGCAGCAGGAGTTGGGCGGGCGGAGCGGGGGGGTGCTGGAGGGGCGGGACATCGGGACGAAGGTCTTCCCCGGCACGCCGCACAAGTTCTTCCTCACCGCGCGGCCGGAGGTGCGGGCGGAGCGCCGGTACCGCGAGCTGCTCGAAAAAGGGGTGGCCGCGGACTACGACACCGTCCTGGCCGAGGCCGTCGAGCGGGACACCCAGGACTCTACGAGGGCTGACTCGCCGCTGTCGTTCGACGAGACCTACACGGTCATCGACACCTCCGACGTCGGCATCGAAGAGGTGGTGGCGCAGATTGTGAGCCACGTCCGTTCCACCCTTTCTTGACTCACTTCCGGCCCACCCGCTAAACTCCCGATTTCGGCGCGTATCAACAATTTAGCGTTGATTTGACCACCGCGGGCAGAGGCCGCGGGGCCGCCGAATTATTCGCAGGCGAACGCGCCTGCGCAGGGAGGTTCCCCAGTCCATGCCGTCCAAGGACGATCCAAAGAAGCAGACCCCGCCCCGGCCGGGCGACACCAACGGACTCGAAAACCTCGGCATGGACGAGTTGCTCAACCTCTACGACAAGCCTGCATCCGTCGAAGGGGAGATCGTCACCGGCCGCGTCCTCAAAGTGACCCCGTCCGACATCGTGGTCGACATCGGTTACAAGTCGGAGGGCCTCCTCCCGGCTTCCGAAGTAACCGGCTACGACGGGAAAGTGAAGGTCAAGCCGGGCGACGAGATCGAGGTCTTCGTCGAGCGCCTGGAAGACCAGTCCGGCTACGTCATCCTCTCCCGCGAAAAAGCGGCCCGGATGCGCATCTGGGACGAGATCGAGGCAGCCTACAAAGCCGAGCAGGCCATCAGCGGCCGGGTCATCGACCGGGTCAAGGGCGGGCTCTCCGTCGACGTCGGGGGGGTGAAAGCCTTCCTTCCGGGCTCTCTCATCGATACGAAGCCCGTGAAGAACCTCGACGCGCTGCGCGGCCATGAGTACCGCTTCAAGATCGTCTCCTTCGACAAGAAGCGGAGCAACATCGTCCTCTCCCGACGGGCCATCGTCGAGGTCGAGCATGCCGCGCAGAAGGCCGACACCTTCGGCAAGCTGGAAGAGGGAAAGCTGACGCACGGCGTGGTGAAGAACATCACCGACTACGGCGTCTTCGTCGACCTCGGCGGCGTCGACGGCCTGCTGCACATCACCGACATTTCCTGGGGCCGCGTCAACCATCCCTCCGAATACTTCAACGTCGGCGACGAGCTGGAAGTGGTCGTCCTCAAGTTCGACCCGGCGGCGGAGCGCGTCTCCCTCGGCTACAAGCAGAAGTCGCCCGATCCCTGGTCGGACGTCGTCGAGCGCTATCCCCTCGGCACGAAGGTGCACGGCCGCGTCGTCTCGCTCGCCGACTACGGCGCCTTCGTCGAGCTCGAGGAAGGGGTCGAGGGGCTGATCCACGTCTCGGAGATGTCGTGGACGAAGAAGGTGCGCAACCCGTCCAAGCTCCTCTCCGTCGGCACCGAAGTCGAGGCGGTGGTGTCTGATGTGAACGTGCAGAACCGGCGCATCTCGCTCTCCCTCAAGGCGCTGGAGCAGAACCCGTGGGACACGATCGCCGAGCGCTACCCGGTCGGCTCCGTGATCTCCGGCCGCGTGCGCAACCTGACCGACTTCGGCGCGTTCGTCGAAGTCGAGGAAGGGATCGACGGCCTGATTCACATCTCCGACATGTCCTGGAACCGCCGCCTCAAGCACCCCAACGAGGTGCTGAAGAAGGGCGATGTCGTGCAGGCGCGCGTCATCAACGTGGACGGCGAGAACCAGCGCCTCTCGCTCTCCATCCGCGAGTTCCTCCCCAACGAGTGGGAGAACTACGCGAAGGGTCACAACCTCGGCGACGAGGTGGTGGGGGTGGTCTCGAAGATCACCGACTTCGGCCTCTTCGTCCGTCTGGCGGACGGCGTGGAGGGGCTGGCCCATGTGTCGGAGATCCACCGCGACGCGAAGCAGAAGCTCGACAAGCAGTTCCATCCCGGCGAGCCGCTGCGGGCGCGCATCCTGAAGATCGATCCGAACGACCGGAAGATCGGCCTCACCACGCGCGACGTCGAGCCGTTGAGCGACTCGGAGCGCGAGGAGATGATGGGCAGCGCCGCGCATCACGAGGCGCCGCACGAGAACGCGCCGGCCGAGGTGCCGGCCGATACGACGGAGGAGCCGAGCTCCCAGAGCTGACGCATGTCGGAGATGGATCCGGTCACCGAGCCGAGAGGCGACGAACGGGGTGCGGACAGGCCTCTTGCCGAGACCGGTGTGCCTGCACCTGCCGCTGTCGTCGTGCCGCCGCGCAAGTCGCGCGCGCCGATCTTCTTCATCGGCGCCTTCAGCGGCTGCGCCCTCGTCTTTCTCGGCTTCTTCTTCCTCGCCGTGCTCTTCGCCGCGATGAAGGACGACCCGGCCGGGATGCGCTTCGGCGCCGAGCATGTCGCGGTCGTGGCCATCGAAGGGGAGATCCTCGACGCGCGCGACGCGGTCGACGCGCTGCACAAGTATGCCGACACCGATAGTGTGAAGGCGATCGTGATGCGCATCAACAGCCCGGGCGGGGCGATCGCGCCGTCGCAGGAGATCTACGAGGAGATCCGCAAGACGCGCGAGCGGAGCGGCAAGCCGATCGTCGCCTCGCTGGACAGCGTCGCGGCCTCGGGCGGCTTCTACATCGCCGCCGCCTGCGACCGCATCATCGCCAATCCCGGCTCCATCACCGGCTCCATCGGCGTCATCCTGCAGTGGATGAACACCAAGGACCTGCTGGCCTGGGCCAAGGTCAGGCCGGAGACGATCACCAGCGGACCGCTGAAGGCTGCCGGCTCGCCGTACAGCGACATGACGGACGCCGAGCGCGCCTACTTCCAGCGCATCGTGACCCAGCTCCACGGCCAGTTCGTGAAGGCGGTGGCGCAAGGCCGCAAGGGAAAGATCACGGAAGCCGAGGTCGGCGCGCTGGCCGACGGCCGGGTGTTCACCGGCGAAGAGGCGAAGGCGCTCAAGCTCGTGGACGAGCTGGGCAACCTCGACGACGCCGTCCGCTCCGCGGCCAAGATGGGCGGCATCGAGGGCGAGCCGGCCATGCTGTATCCGAAGAAACGCAAAGGCGGTCTGCTCGACGTGCTGTCGGACGGCGGAGACGCGTCGTCGCTGATCGAGCGCGTGGTGAGCAGGCGGGTGCCGAGCTTTTTGTATCGATGGTGAGGAATTGAATTGAGGATTGAGGATTGAGGATTGAGGACGGGGAGAACCGGCGCATACCGACATCCTCAATCCTTCATCCTCAATCCTCAATCCCTCCAGGAGGACGCTTTGGATAACGAACTCGATCTCGAATCGAACGACGCCGACGACGCGGCCGCGAAAGCGGGAGTGATGACGAAGGCGGAGCTCGTCGACGAAGTCGCGCGCGTGGTCCAGCTCACGAAGAAGCAGGCCGAAACGATCGTCAACATCGTCTTCGATTCCATCGTCGACTCGCTCCGCTCCGGGCAGAAGATCGAGCTGCGCGGCTTCGGCTCCTTCCGCCTCCGCAGCCGCAAGTCGCGCACCGGCCGCAACCCCAAGACCGGCGAGAAGGTCGAGGTGCCTTCCAAGAAGATCCCGTACTTCAAGCCGGGGAAGGAGCTCAAGGAGCTCATCAACAAGGCCCTCGGCGATGCCGCGGCGGCCGAGCCCGCGGCGGCCGACTCCCCGGAGGAAGCGGCGGCCGGCGAGTAGACTTGGACGTTCTCTTCACCCCTTGGAGGTATCCCTACTTGACCCTGCCCAAGAGCGAGCAGCCGCAGGGCTGTATCTTCTGCATCGCTGCCGCCTCCCCCGACCGCCGGGCCACGCTCACCATCTACCGCGGCGCGTCCGCCTTGGTCATGCTCAACCGCTACCCGTACACGAACGGTCACCTCATGGTCGCCCCGATCGCGCACGAGGCGCGCCTCTTCGACAGCAGCGACGGCGCCCTGCGCGCGCTCATCCGCCTCACCGCCGAGGCCCAGCGCATCCTCTCCGACGTCTACCATCCGGACGGCTTCAACGTCGGGATGAACTTCGGCACAGTGGCCGGCGCCGGCGTTGCCGACCACTACCACATGCACGTCGTCCCGCGCTGGGGCGGGGACACGAACTTCATGTCCGTCACGGCCCGGACGCGGCTCGTACCGGAGGAGCTGGACGCCACGTTCGACAAGCTCGTGCCGCACTTCGCGGAGCTGCCGGAGAGCTTCGATGCATAAGCGTACCTGGATCGCCGTGATCCTGGCATTCCTCATCCCCGGCCTCGGCCACATCTATCTCGGGCGCAGACAGCGCGGCATCGCGTTCTTCTGCATCGTCACGTTCCTCTTCGTCCTCGGCCTGGCCATCGATGGGCGCCTCTACACGATCCAGCCCGGCAACCTCCTCAGCGTGCTGGCCACCGTCGGCTCGATGGGCTCCGGCGCGCTCTACGTCGTCGGCCGTGCGATGGGCGATGCGCGGGGCACGTTCGGCGATGCGACCTCCATCACCTTCGAGCACGGGACGGCCTTCACGCTCACGGCCGGGCTGATGAACCTGCTGCTCATGCTCGACGCGTTCGACATCGCGGAGGGGCGGAAGGAATGAGCCTGCTCCGCAACCACGTGGTGCTGATGTTCCTCTATGCCGCGGCCACGGCGCTCTTCTTCGCCTTGCTGTGGAAGGACGAGAAGCAGGAGCGCATCCGCTTCTTCGTCCGGGTGTTCGTGGCGCTTTTCGTGGGCGGCCTGGCCCTGGCGTGGGTGATGTATCCCTTTCCGCTGAGATGAAGGACGATCGGACAAGAACCCTCGCCCCGCGCCAGCGGGGAGAGGGTGGGGCGAAGCCCCGGGTGAGGGGTGGTCGCAGAATCGCCGCCCCTCATCTGCCTTCGGCACCTTCTCCCCGCGCCGCGGGGAGAAGGCTCGTGAAGCCAAGAACCCTCGCCCCGCTCGTGGGGAGAGGGTGGAGCCATTGCGCAGCAAGGGAGCCGGGTGAAGGGTCGCCGCAGAATCC
>DATEOX010000653.1:0-3656 GCA_035273585.1 Thermoanaerobaculia bacterium | reverse complement strand
CGGGACGAGATCTTCGGCCCGGTGCTGCCGCTGCTGACCTATCGCAACCTCGACGAGGCGCTGCAGGCGATCGACGAGCGGGAGAAGCCGCTCGTGCTCTACCTGTTCACGAAGAGCCGCCGGGTCATCAAAGAGGTGCTGGCGAAGACGCGCGCGGGCGGCACGGCCATCAACCACACGCTCATCCACTTCTATCAGCTCAACCTGCCGTTCGGCGGGATCGGCAACAGCGGGGTGGGGAAGGGGCACGGCTTCTTCGGCTTCGAGGCCTTCTCCAACGCGCGCGGCGTGCTCGAGCAGCGCATCCCCTTCAGCGCCATCGAGCTGATGTTCCCCCCGTACACGCGGCTCAAGCAGAAGCTGATCGACCTGACGTTGCGCTGGTTCTGATCGCCACGTCGACCGTGTCGACGCTCACGCTGGCGGACGGCCCCTCGACCTGCAGCAGGAGCGTGATGCCGATGCAGTGGTTGCCGGGCGGGACGTCGAAGGAGGTCTCGCGCACCAGGGCCTCGTCGCGCAGGTCGTCGAAGGCGACGGCGATACGCCACGGGCCGACGGCGGCGAAGAGGGTGGCGCGCGCCGGCGGCGTGTTGCGCACCCAGCCGCGCAACTGCAGCACGGCCTGGCCCGGCTCGTCGATGGTCACCGGCAGGACGACGGAGCCGAGCCAGAGGTCGCTGCGGTGCGGGTCGGAGGAGAGCGTCTGCGCGCGGGCGTCGTCGAAGAGGACGGAGCCGCGCGTGACGGCCATCCGCTGGCTGCCCGACAGCCGGGGAACGTGATACTCCGGGGTACCCCACACGACCACCATGCGGCCTCTCTCTCGCTGATGAGAGAGACGTACGGCGGCGATTCCCTGTTAGCTTTGCGCCGCATGTTTCTCATCCGCCGCGCCCGTCCCGCGGATGCCGCGCCGCTGGCCGAGCTCGCCGCCCGCACGTTCCACGAGGCGTTCGCCGCTGGCAACACGCCCGAGGATCTCGCCGCCTACCTGGCCCAGACGTACGGCAAGGCGCAGCAACTGCGGGAGATTCTCGATGACGACGTCATCACGCTCGTGACCGAGGAGGATGGCGAGCTGATCGCATTCGCCCAGGTCCGCCGTGGTCCGGCGCCGGAATGCGTCGCCGGCCCCGATCCGGTCGAGCTGGCCCGCTTCTACGTCGACCGCCCCTTCCACGGCCGCGGCATCGCCCAGCAGCTCATGGATGCCGCCCGCGCTGCCGCCCGCAACCTCGGCGGCCGCACGTTCTGGCTCGGCGTCTGGGAGCACAACCCGCGGGCCATCGCCTTTTACGTGAAGTGCGGCTTCCGCGACGTCGGCTCGCACCTGTTCCTGGTGGGGAGCGATCTGCAGACGGATCGGGTGATGGTTGTTGGTTGTTAGTTGTTAGTTGTTGGTAGGACACCCGGCCGGACGACCCACCAACAACGAACAACCAACAACCAACAACTGCGCCGCCGCCAGGCGGCGCGCGTGAACTTCCTGCAACTCCGAAGTGCAAACCGCATCCGCCCGTGTTATGACGCGCCGTCATGAAAAGAATGATCAGCGCGCTCATCTTTCTTGCGGCGGCCGCGACGGTCTCCGCCCAGGAGAATCTCACCCGGCTGCTTCGCCAGCCGGACATCGCCGGCGACCGCATCGCCTTCGTCTACGGCGGCGACATCTGGATCGTCTCCGCGAGCGGCGGCGAGGCGCGGCGGCTTACCTCCGACGACGGCGTCGAGCTCTTCCCCAAGTTCTCGCCGGACGGCAAATGGATCGCTTACTGCGGCGAGTACGGCGGCAACCGGCAGGTCTACATCATCAGCGCCGACGGCGGGCAGCCGCGGCAGCTCACCTTCTACAACGACATCGGCAACAACCTTCCGCCCCGCGGCGGCATCGATAACCGGGTGACCGACTGGTCGCCGGACGGGAAGAACATCCTCTACCTGCCGCACCGGCTGCCGTGGAGCGACCGCATGCCGCGGCCGTACGTCGTGCCGGCGGCGGGCGGCATGGAGACGCCGCTGGCCATCCCGGAGGGGAGCGGCGGCTCGTACTCGCCGGACGGCACGAAGATCGTCTACACCCCGATCGAGCGCGAGTTCCGCACCTGGAAGCGCTACCGCGGCGGCCGCGCGCAGGACGTCTGGATCTACGACCTGCAGACGAACAAGGCCGAGCAGTTGACCAGCGACAAGGCCACGGACAACCAGCCGGTCTGGGTCGGCAACACGATCTACTTCACCTCCGACCGGGAGGGCGGCAAGCTCAATCTCTATTCGTACGATCTCGGCACGAAGCAGACGAAGAAGGTGACGTCGCACAGCGACTGGGACGTCCTCTGGCCGTCCAGCGATCAGACGCAGGTCGTCTACGAGAACGGCGGCTACATCTGGCGCTACGACACGAAGACGGGCCGCGAAGAGCGGGTGCCCATCCGCGTCTTCGGCGACTTCAAGAACACCGTCCCGCAGTTCCGCAACGTGAAGGAGAACATCGAGTCGTGGGATGTCTCCCCGACCGGCGCCCGCGGCGTGTTCACCGCGCGCGGCGACGTCTTCACCGTGCCGGCCAAGAACGGCGAGGTGCGCAACCTCACCCAGACCACCGGCGTCCGTGAGATGGACGCGAGCTGGTCGCCGGACGGCAAGTGGATCGCCTATCTGTCCGACCGCGGCGGCGACGAGTACGAGATCTACGTCCGCGCCGCGGACGGCAGCGGCGAGGAGCGCCGGATCACGTCGAATGGCAAGTCGTGGCGCTTCGCCCCCCGCTGGTCGCCGGACAGCAAGTCGCTGGCGTACTCGGACAAGGATCACGAGCTGCACGTCGTCGACGTCGCCTCCGGCGGCGTGAAGGATGTCGACCGCGGCGACTACGGCGACATTACCTGGTACCGCTGGTCGCCCGACTCGAAGTGGCTGACGTACACCAAGAACAACGAGGTCCGCTTCTCCATCATCTACGTCTACGACACCGGCGAGGGGAAGTCGTACGCGCTCACCAGCGGCATGACCGACGACAACGAGCCGACCTTCGATCCGAAGGGGCGCTACCTCTACTTCAACTCGAACCGCGACTTCAACCTGACCTTCAGCGCCTTCGAGTTCAACTACGTCTACACCAACCCGCTGCGGGTCTACGTCGGCGTCCTGGCCGCCGACGGCCCGGCGCTCTTCCTCCCCCAGTCGGACGAGGAGAAGGCGGCCGCGGAAAAGTCCGCCTCGTCCACGCCGCCCGCTCCCGCCGCCCCGGCCGCGGACGACAAAGCGGACAAGGACAAGAAGGACGAGAAGAAGCCGTCGGGCGTCAACGTGAAGATCGACGTGGCCGGCTTCGAGCAGCGCGTCCGGGCCATCCCCGGCCCCTCCGGCAATTACCGCCAGCTCTACGCCACGCCGAACGGCGTCCTCTACATCGCCGGCGACCAGGGGAAGAGCTCCCTCCGCTTCTACAACATCGAAGACCGCAAGGAGGAGACGATCCTCGACGGCGCCCGCGCCTACGAGCTCTCCGCGGACGGGCAGAAGATCATGGCCCGCGTCGGCGGCGACTACACCATCGTGCCGGTCAAGCCGGGGCAGAAGGCCGGCGACGGCATGCTCAACCTCGACCGGATGGAGACGAAGGTCGACCCGCGCGTGGAGTGGGCCCAGGAGTT
>DATEOX010000652.1:0-2166 GCA_035273585.1 Thermoanaerobaculia bacterium | reverse complement strand
GGTTACGGAAAGACGATCTCGCTGATGTTCGCCAGGCTGATGCTCACAGGCTGCGCCGTCACATGGTCACGGCCGATGATCGCCATCTCATACCCCGCGCAACTATCGGTGAACGAGGCCTGCAGCCGCTCGCCGCTCTTCATCTCCACCGTCACGGCCAGCACGTCGCCTAGGGTGCAGCAGGCGGAGTTGCGGACGCGGGTGGCCGGGCCGATGATGCGCGCGAACTCGGTGCGGTCGGGCGTGAACGGCGCGCCGTCGGTGCGGCAGAGGCTGGCCGACTCGCTCGTCACCGGGCTGGCGAAGGGGAGCACGTAGCCGAAGAGGAACGTCTCGGGATCGACGGCGGTCGACGCGCCGTTGAGGTCGCGCACGGTGATGGTCGGCTTCGGGGTGAGGGTGAACGGCACCGGCGGCGCAGGGACCGCCGGCGAGACGATGACCCCGGCGCCGCTCTCGATCACCTGCACGGTCTGGGTCACCGGCTCGTAGCCGCTGCGGCGGATGAGCAGCGTCGCCGCGCGGTTGGCCGGCAGGCTCATGTTGAAGTAGCCGTTGCTGTCCGTGGTCACGACGCGGGTGCCGTTCGTCACCTCCGCGGCGACGACGGAGTTGCCGGTGAGGCCGTCCATGATCCTGCCGAAGAAGAGGATCTCCGGCAGCGGCTGGATGGCGCGCACTTTGTTCGACGCCGCCTCGGGGGCGCCGAGGGCGGCCGCTGCGAGGGCCAGAGTGAGGAGCAGGGTAACCGGGTATCGCATCAGGTCTGACAGATCATACGGGGGAAGCGGCAGTTTCGTCTGCCGCTATACTCCCGCCGGCAACCGAAACAGGAAGGTGACATGCATCATTCACGACTTCAGATGATTCTTGCGCCCGCCGCTTTCGCGCTCGCAACCGCGTGCGCGACCTCGACGTACGTCTCTCCCACTCCAGAGGTACAAAAGGAACCGATGCAGCAGACGATGACGACCGCCCCGGTGATGACCGCCCCGACGGTGGACGAGGCCACCCGCTTCGTCAACGACGCCGAGACCCGCCTGGCGGAGATGAACGTGGAGGCGCAGCGCGCCTCGTGGGTGGCGGAGAACTTCATCACCTCCGACACGCAGATCATCTCCGCCAAGGCGAACGAGAAGCAGATCGCCCTCGGCGTCGACCTGGCAAAGCAGGCCGCCCGCTTCGATAATGTCCAGGGCCTCCCCTACGACGTCCGGCGCAAGCTGGACCTCATCAAGCTCGCCCTCACCACTCCCGGCCCGAGCGACCCGGCCCGCACCGCCGAGATGGCGCGCATCGCGGCGGAGATGGACGCCCTGTACGGCGCCGGCAAGTACAAGGACCGCGACGGCAAGACGGTGGACATCAACGAGACGACGCGCATCATGCGCAGCAGCCGCGACCCGCAGCAGCTCCTCGAGGCGTGGGCCGGCTGGCACACCATCGCCCGACCCATGAAGCAGGACTACTCCCGCTTCGTGGAGCTGACCAACGAGGGGGCGCGCGAGCTTGGCTACAAGGACGCCGGCGCGATGTGGCGGGCCAAGTACGACATGCCGCCCGACGCCTTCGCGGCGGAGATGGACCGCCTCTGGGGCCAGGTCAAGCCGCTCTACGACTCGCTCCACTGCTACGTTCGTTGGAATCTGACGAAGAAGTACGGGGAGAAGATCGTCCCGCCGGGCAAGCCGATCCCGGCCCACCTGCTGGGGAACATCTGGGCCCAGGAGTGGGGCAACATCTACGACATCGTCGAGCCGAAGGGAACGAGCCGCGGCTTCGACCTGACGGAGATCCTCAAGGCCCGCAAGGACCTGGACGAGATCGGGATGGCGAAGATCGGCGAGCACTTCTTCACCTCCCTCGGCTTCGCGCCGCTGCCGCAGACGTTCTGGGAGCGCTCGCTGTTCGTGAAGCCGCGCGACCGGGACGTGGTCTGCCACGCCAGCGCCTGGGACGTCGACGACAAGGACGACCTGCGCGTGAAGATGTGCATCGAGAAGACGGCCGACGACTTCACGACGATCCATCACGAGCTGGGGCACAACTTCTATCAGCGCGCCTACAACACGCAGCCATATCTCTACAAGAACTCGGCGAATGACGGCTTTCACGAGGCGGTCGGCGACACGATCGCGCTGTCGGTGACCCCCGCCTACCTGGTTA
>DATEOX010000651.1:0-19318 GCA_035273585.1 Thermoanaerobaculia bacterium | reverse complement strand
CGAAGTAGGTGCCGGGATGCGCCGGGTCCTCGCGGAGCTGGAAGATGTTCTCCGTCTCGTTGCCGTTCGCCCGTCCGCTGCCCGCGGCGATGAACTCCTGCACGCCGCCGTCATCGTTGAAGCTCATGTCGAAGTACTCGTGCAGCTCGTGCCGGCCGACGTGGTTGAGGGTCTCCTCCGACGTGCCGTCCTCGTTCATCTCCCAGGGAAAGAAGTGATTGATGCTGTTGCCGCGGAGGTTCGTGCCGGCCAGCAAGTCCTGGCGCGCCGAGCGCGGCTCGGGGAAGATCTCCACGCGTTGGGCAAGGCGCGCCGCGTTCTCGCTCTCGTCCGCGTAGTCGAAGGTGCCGTAGTCGTTGCTTTCCGCGTCGGAGTCGGCCTGCTGGTCGCGCTGCAGATGGTCCCAGCGGGTGAAGATCACCCGGCCGAAGCTGTCGATGGAGGGCGTGAAGAGGCCGGACGGCGTGTGGTTGAGCAGGCGCAGATCGCCCGTCGCCGGATCGAGGCTCCAGAGGCCGGTGACGGTCGGCGCCTCTTCGTACTCATCGAGCTGCGGATAGAGGTGCGGCGCGCCGTTGCGCGGGCGGTCGGAGGTGAAGAGGACGCGGTCGTCGGTGCCGTAGAACGGGCTGATGTTGTTGAAGCTCGCCGGCTGGTTCGCGATCTTGCGGATGGACGGCGTCTCGCTCTTGCCCAGCCCCGAGACCTCGTAGATCTGCCAGTGGTAATCCTCCCAGCGGAACTGCTCGACGGGCGCGCCGACGACCATGCTGAAGAGCGCCTTCGTCCCGCTCCAGTGTACGGACGGCTCGCGCACGGCGATGGCCTGCGCTCCCTGCGCGCCTTCCATCCCGAACCCGGCCGCGCGGGTGAGGTTCTTCAGCGTCCCGTCCGGATAGCGGATCCAGAGATCGCCGCCGCGCGGCGCCTCGGCCACGCTGGCGAGATGGTTGCCGAAGGTCGAGGCGACCGTCGTGAAGTCCGCCGGCACCGGCACCTGCGTGACGAAGAGGATCGGGTTCGGAGTGGTGGGGGCCGCGCCCGCAGACACCGCGAGCATGAGTACGCCGGCGATGAGCTTCATGAGACGACTCCTCAGGTTGGTGACGGCGATTGTGTCGGCGATCGCCGCCCACCGACGTGACGCCGCTCACGCGCGGAGCGTCTCTTTGACGAAGCACGCGAGCTGCTCCCGCGGAGCGCTCGCCGGCAGCACCGCCCCCACCCACCCGTCGGTGTTCCATGCGCCGACCGCCAGCGGCGGCAGCGTGTCGACGGCGGGGTAGGGCCACGGCGTGACGTAGTAGTAGGGCTCCCCGTGCGTCGTGTCGCCGGGGCTCATGCCGATGCCGAGCGTCCGCTCGCCGCCGAGGGGGATGAGCGTGGCGATGTCGAAGTGATGCGGCCAGCAGCGGACCGGCAGGTGCACCTCGCGCAGCAGCGCATCGGCCTCGGCGTAAAGGCGGGCGAACTTCGCCAGCTCCGGGGGATTGGCCTGGAAGGTGTGCGGCTCGCCGATTCTCTCGAAGCGCACGTCGCGGCCCAGGAGCTCCGAGCAGCGCTGCTCGTAGAAGGTGTAGCCGTCGTTCAGCGTGCGGCCGTCGAGCGGTAGCTCATCGATGATCGTCTCGTCGCTGCCGAGCAGCAGCAGGGAGAGATCGGCGAAACGGAGGCCGGCGCGGAACGGCCGCGGCGCGTCGACCACGCCCTGCACGAGGCGGCCGTCCGACCACGTGAAGCTCTCGTGGCCGGAGTCGGGTTGCGGGGGCAGCAGCGCGCGTCCGACCGCCGCCGCCGGCTGCACGGCACGATGCAGCTCCAGGCGGGCGTCCATCTCCGTAGTGTAGCGCCTCAGGAAAAATACGGCATGATGTCACTCCATAGAGCGAGAAAGGAGTCCCTTTGATGCGTATCTTCGCCGCGTTCCTGTTCCTCTCGGCCCTCTCCCTTGCCGCGTCCGCCCAGACGACGCACACCTTCATTGCCTCTTCCGGCGACGACCTGAATCCCTGCACGCATACCCTGCCCTGCCGCACGTGGGGCGGCGCAGTCCCCAAGACGCTCAAGGAGGGAGGCATCACCCCGCTCGACTCGGCCGGCTTCGGCACGCTGACCATCACCAACTCCATCACCATCGATGGCGGGCCGTTCTTCGCCGGCTCACATGGGATCGGGTCGGACTCGATCACGATCAACATCACCGACTTCGTGAACGATCCGGCGGCCACCGTCACCCTCCGCAACCTCAACATCGTCGGCGCGGGCAACGCGCTGAACGGCGTTCGCATCCTCTCGGCCAGGAAAGTGGTCATCGAGAACTGCCGGATCTATGGCTTCCGCGCGGGGACGGGGCGGGGCATCGACATCCAGACGTCGGTCCCGAACCTCGCCGTCTTCGTGAGCAACTGCACGATCAGCGGCAACAGCGGGCAGGGGATCTACTCGTCGGGCGCCGGCAGCGGCGCGACGGCGCTCTCGGTGGAGGACTCGAAGATCGTGCAGAACGGCGCGAGCGCCATCGACATGGTGGCGAACACGAGGGCCACGGTCGTGCGCTGCGGCCTGAACGAGAACGGCTCGGCCGGCGTGTTCGCCGAGGCCGCGTCGACGGACGCCGACGTGTCCCACACCTCGTTCCAGCACAACATCATTGCCGCCTCGGCCCTCAACGGCGCGTCCATCCGCCTTTTCGACTCCGTGCTCACCCACAACTTCGTTTCCATCAACGGCAACGTGCTCTCGCACGGCAACAACGCGGTGGTGAACAACAACGTCAACCCCCTGCCGGCGCTGCTGCCGACGCCGGCGCTGCAATAGGGTTATTCTTGATGGATGCCCATCACGCCCGCCCTGGAGCCGGATGAAGTACTGCTCGGCAACTTCGAGTACATGGCCTCGCTGGACGAGAGGCTCTCGCCGCGATATGCGCCGCCGTTCGCGCTCGCCGTGACCAGCCGGGCGCTGCTCATCGCACGCCAGCAGGTGTTCGGCTCCAGCCGGGGGTGGGCGGTGGAGCGGCTGCCGCTGGCCGAGGTGCGCGAGGTGCGCATCGAGCCGCTGCGGCCGTGGCCGTGGTGGGCGCTCGCGCTGCTCCTGATCTACATGGGCGGCGCCGGCACGTACAGGATGCTCATGCAGGACCTCCGGGAGGGGCTTCAAATCGACCCATTCGCTCTGTCGGAGCTGGTCCTCGGTTTCGTGCTGCCCTTCGTCGCGCGGGATCGTCACGCGCTGGTCATCGAGCGCGCGGACTTCACGATGCGCTGGAAGCCACCATTCGTCTTCCGGGAGGGAGCGAAGCGGCGCGATGCCTTCCTTTCCGCGGTTGCCGCCGGGGTGCGCCGGGCCGGCGTGCACGTCGATGATCAGCGCCCTCCGAAATTAGTGGTAGGAGTTTCCATTCCTCCAGCCTCACCATAGCGACATGGTCAACAACGATGCCCGTGTGCTCATCTGCGACCTGGCCCGGTCGTTCTACGACCTCGGCTGGGTCAGCGGCACGGGCGGCGGGATCTGCATCCGCGACGGCGAGCGCGTGGTCATCGCGCCGAGCGCCGTGCAAAAAGAGCGGATGCGGCCCGAGCAGATGTTCAGCATCGCCCTCGACGGCTCGATCCTCAGCCGGCCGGCCGATCCGGCGCTCCGCCCGTCCGAGTGCAGCGCGCTGTTCCTCAAGGCCATCAACCTGCGCAATGCCGGCGCCGTCATCCACAGCCACTCGCTGCACGCGGTGATGGCCACGCTCCTGTACGAAAGCGAGTTCGCCATCTCCCATCTGGAGATGATCAAAGGCATCTCGGGGATGGAGTACCAGGACCGCCTGGTGGTGCCGATCATCGACAACACGGCGCGCGAGTGCGACCTGGCGGACGCGCTGGAGGAGGCGATCCTGGCCTATCCGGCCACGCACGCGGTGCTCGTGCGCCGGCACGGCGTGTACGTGTGGGGGGAGGACTGGGTGCGGGCCAAGACGCACGCGGAGTGCTACGACTACCTGTTCCGCGCCGCCGTGGAGATGCGGCGCATCGGGATCCCGACTACTGCCCAGAGAGGTGCCGACGATGCGAGCCTATCGACTCGAAGAACCGACGTCCGCAATCGGGCCTGACGACCTGGCCCGCCGCGGCGTGCTGTCCTGGTCCGTGCCATCCGAGGAGTCGGCGCGCGCCGCGCTCGTGGATGCGATCAAGCGCGAGCACGGCTACGTCGACGAGGACTTCGTCGAGCTGAAGCCGGACATGGACAATCTCGAGGCAATCTGCGCGAAGTTCGACAAGGAGCACTACCACACCGAGGATGAGGTGCGGATGGTCGTCGAAGGCGACGGCATCTTCGACGTGCGCGACGAGGGCGACGAGTGGATCCGCATCGAGGTCACGAGCGGCGACATGATCGTGATCCCCGCCCGCAAGTACCACCGTTTCTTTCTCACCGACCGGAAGCACATCCGCTGCATGCGGCTGTTCGCGAACCACGAGGGATGGTCGCCGTTGTATCGCGACGCGTAGCGCCGCTAAGAGCCTTCTCCCCGCGGCGCGGGGAGAAGGTGCCGAAGGCCGATGAGGGGCGCGTCTTACGCCGACACCGCCCGCGCCACCCGCCCGAGCTGGTCGCGGTGCACGAGGTCGTGGCCGGCCATCAGGCGCAGCATGTAGCCGACCGACTCGCCGCCGCGCTCCTCGTGGATGCCGTAGCGGGCGAGCTGCGTGGAGTCGAGGCCGCGGGCCAGGCGGAGGTTCGAGTCGCGCATGGCGTCGAACTGATGGAGCACGTCGGCCAGGCGCGCGTCGCGGTAGCGGAGCTTGTCGGCCCAGAGGTCCTGATCGTACCCGACGATGGGCGGCTGGTCGTGGGCGAGGATCATGCGGATGCGGAAGCCGCTGACGATGTCGCTGTCGGCGAGGTGATGCGCCACTTCGAGCATCGACCATTTGCCCGGCCTCTCCGGGCGGCGGATGGCCTCGTCCACCATCCCCTCGAACAGCGCGCGGATCTCCGCGCCGGAGCGCTCCAGCACGGTGAGCGGGTCGTCCGCTCCCAAACGGTTCAGGAGGTTCTGCGCATATTCGCCGGGCTCGTCGATCTTCGTCATCGGTGAATCGTACGCCAGGTCCTACATGTTCTTGACGTTACCATCCCGCTCAGTAGAGGAGACGCGAAAAACAGGATCCTTCGGCGTCTTCGCGCCTCAGGATGACGAGCTATCGCGCGACCCCCAGCACATTCGGGATCGCCCACTGCACCTTGTTGCCGTCGTTCTCCATGAAGCCGGTCTCGTAGCTGCCGCAGAGGTCGAGGTCCAGGCCCGGCGCGTGGATGGAGAGGCTGGCCTCCGGGCCGCCTTCGAGGTGCATGGCCTGCTGGATGTCCAGCGGCAGGGAGAGCAGGAGCGCGTTGAAGTCGCGCATCGAGTACGGCGCGCGGGAGAAGAGGATGAGCAGCCGCCCGTTGCCGTCGATGGCCAGCGCGGCTTCGCTCCAGCGCTTCGGGCTCTGCGACCAGACGTTGCGGCGGCCCCCGGCGATCAGCCGCAGGTTCTGCACGACGAGGTCGTACGTGTCGAGGGTCGGCGTTCCCTCGTCGATGTCGAGCCAATGCGCGGCTCCGGGCCGCAACGCGACGACGGAGCGGTAGTCGTTCCAGCGCGCGCTGTTCACGTGCTTGCCGTGGCGCAGGTAGCCGGTGTGCGTGACGCCGTCCGCGTTGAACATGCCGAGGTTCGTGGCCACGGCCAGTCGCGACGAGTGGCACCAGGCGGCCGCCGTTTGAGACGGCAGGCCGGACGCGGAGGAAAGCGCGGCCGTCACCCGCGCAACGGCAGGGTCGATGCGCACCACATGCAGCGATCCGGCCGTCGCGTACTCCACGCCCGGCTGCAGCACGCGCCAGGAGAGGACGGCGGCGAGGAGGACCGCGTTCACCAGACCGCGCAGCGCGTCGCGGCCGGGCGCACCATCTCCGAGCCGGCCGCGCATCCGAACGTCGCGGCGAACTCCGGCAGGTTCGAGATCGGGCCGATCACGCGGTACTTGGCCACCGGGTGCGGATCGCCCTGCACCATCAGCCGCTGCGTCTCCTGGCGCGTCTCGTCGCCGCGGAACTGTCCCCAGGCGATGAAGAACTGCTGCTCGGGCGTGAAGCCGTCGATGGTCGGCGCCGGCTTCGCCTGCCGCGCCTTCTGGAAGGCCAGCCAGGCGATCTTCGCCCCGGCCAGGTCGCCGATCGACTCGCCCAAGACCAGCTTGCCGTTGTGGTGAATGCCGGGCTCGATGAAGTAGCCCTCGAACTGGTCGGCCACGCACTTCGTCCGGTCCTTGAAGCGGGCCAGATCCTCGGCCGTCCACCAGTTGTGCAGCCGCCCCTGCGCATCGAACTGCGCGCCCTGGTCGTCGAAGCCGTGGCTGATCTCGTGGCCGATGACGACGCCGATCGAGCCGTAGTTCACCGCGTCCGCCGCGTGCACGTCGAACGCCGGCGGGGTGAGGATGCCGGCCGGGAAGACGATCTCGTTGAGCAGCGGGTTGTAATAGGCATTCGACGTCGGCGGGGTCATCCCCCACCGGCCGCGATCGACCGGCTTGCCGATCTGCGTCAGGTTGTCCTTCGTGGCGAACTTCAGGCCGGCCATCACGTTCTGCATGTGCGACTCCGGCGTGATGGGCACGCTGCTGTAGTCCTTCCAGGTGTCGGGATAGCCGACCTTCGGGTTGAACGTGGCGAGCTTCTCCAGCGCCTTGGCCTTGGTCTCGGGGCTCATCCAGTCGAGAGTGCGGATGGTGTCGCCCATCGCCGAGAGGAGGTTCTTCACCATCTCCTGCATGCGCGCCTTCGCCTCGGGCGGGAAATAGCGCTCGACGTAGCGCTGGCCGAGGGCCTCGCCGAGGAGCTGGTCGTCGGCTTCGACGCAGCGCTTCCAGCGCGGCTTCATCTCCTTCGAGCCGCCGAGGTACTTGCCGTAGAAGGCGAAGTCCTGCTCGGCGATGGGGGAGGAGAGATACGGCGCGGCGTTGTTGATGACGTTCCAGGCGAGGTACGTCCGCCAGGTGCTGAGCGGCGTCGCGCGCAGCTCCTTCTCCACCGCGCCCATGAAGTCGGGCTGATCGATGTTCAGCTCGTCCTTGGGGATGCCCGCCTCGTCGAGGTAGCGGTTCCAGTCGAAGTGCGGCGTCATCTTCTGCAGCGCGGCGACGGTGTGCTTGTGGTCGGTCTGGGCCGGATCGCGCAGCGCCACGCGCCCGAGCTGCGCCTCGGCCAGGCGCGTCTCGAAGTCGAAGACGACCTTCGCCCCTTTCTTCGCCGCGGCCGGCGTCCATCCCGTCAGCTCGAACATCTTCGCCACGTGCTGGACGTACTTTTCCCGCGCCTCGGCGAAGCGCTTCTCCGGCTTGAGGTAGTAGTCGCGCTCGGGCAGGCCGAGGCCGGAGGCGAAGACGTCGGCGATGACCATCCCCGGGTTGTGGTTGTCGGGCCGGGAGGTGACGCCGAACGGCGCACTGATCTGCAGCTCGTGCAGGCGGGCGATCATCGTCTGCAGGGCGGCGTTCGAGCGGATGGCGCCGATGTCGTTCAGCAGGGGGCGGATCGGCTTCGCGCCGAGGGCGTCGATGCGCGCCTGGTCCATGCAGGCGCCGTAGAAGTCGCTGATCTGCTGGTCGATGGAGCCCTTCGGCCAGTCATGCCGCTTCGAGACGTCGTCGAGCAGCGCGCGGAGCTGCTCCTTGCTCTGCTCGCCCGCGGCCCAGCGCCGGCTCCAGCGCTGCATCGACGGCGGGATGGGGTTGGCCTGGCGCCAGGCGCCGTTCGCGTAGTCGAAGAAGTTCGTGCAGGCGTCGACCTTCTTGTCGATGTCTTCCACGTAGACGCCACGCTCGGCGGGCGTCTGGGCGGAGAGAACGGCGGCGGCGAAGAGCAGCAGGGCGATCGACGTCTTGCGCATGAGCGCGAGTATACGAAGGAGTCAGCGCATCGGACCGTTACGAAAAAACAGATCGACGACGATTTCGGGTCGGCGGTGGCCGAGCTGGGTGCCGGTGTACGTCGCCTCGTACTCCATCCCCAGGCGGCGCACGACCGCCTTCGAGGCCTCGTTCGGCGGGTCGATGACCGCCACCACGCGCGGACGGCCGAGCGTCTCCAGGACGTGCCGCATCGCCGCGCCCCCCGCCTCGGTGGCGTACCCCCGCCCCCACACCTCCCGCGCCAGCCACCACCCGATCTCCAGGTCGCCCGTGGTGCCGAGGGGCTGCGTGCCGGCGATGCCGACGAGCTTGCCGGCGGCTTTCTCGATGAGCGCGCCCATGCAGAGGTCGTATTCGCGCATCTGCCGCTCCTGCCGCGAGAACCACTCGTCGACTTCCGCCTCGCTGTACGGCTCGCCGCGATGTACGTAGCGCATGACCTCCGGGTCGTACGTCAGTGCGGTGAACGCCGGCCGGTCCTCGGGCGTCCAGGGGCGGATGTAGAGGCGCTCGGTCTCGAGGCGGAACATGCGGCGGGAAGGATAGCGCAGCGGGACGCTCGCGCTTACGATTGAGGCATGGCACGGACGTTGGCGTTCGCGTCGCCTACGCGGCGGTCCTGTACTTCCGCTGGTGGAGGGGGCGGGCGCTGCGGCTGCTGCTGCGCGCACCTTCCTTCACCAGCCCGCAGCAGCGTCTGGCGATCATGACACCTTGCGAGTAGTAACCGGCTCGGGCTTCTTCGGCTCGCGACGAACCGGTCGGCTCTCGAGTGTCTGCTCAACTTGGCGGATGTGATGCCACAACGCATCGAGGTCACCGTCGAATTTGGCAACAAGACGCTCGCGGGCAGCGCGAGTTTCGGCAACAATTGGATCTTCGGACATCTAAGGCTCCATCAACTCTTCGGGCGTACACATCACCGGAGGCTCATATCCATTCCTACGACAGGCGCGCTCGACTGATCTGAAGATTACTGCATTCGCGATGTGCTTGCAGTTCCACGTGATGAGGTAGTCCATGCCGTGTACGGCTGCGGTCGCGATATGCAGCGCGTCTGCCGTCGCCTTCGAAGGAAGGCGCGTTTCGCGAAGCAAAACAGCCGCGAGATCTCGCGCTTCCGGTGTGACTTCCAGCAATGTGAGTTGAGCGATGAGTTCGAGCCGCGCTGCAGCCGCGCTCGCATCACCATCCTGCGCTTCCTCTACGACTACAGCCGACGCATACAGCTCGAAGTCGTGACGCCTCGTGCTCCACCATTCGCGCGTGATGTCCTGGTGCCACGCAACCATCACATTGTTTTGCGCTTTCCGGGCGGTCAGATAGCTTACGACGCTGTTCTCCACGTAGACGGCAGGTTTCACGACGCTACCGTATCGGATTCATCGGTTGGACGAAATAGACTGAGAGCCCCCTTACCCCATCAGCACCTTCCTGCACCACGCGCGCAGCAGCGTCCGCCGGCTGCGCGACATGTCCCGTGTGCGCGGCATGTAGGCGGTGGTCATCCACAGCGACAGCTCCGTCCTGTCGAGGATCGCCTGGGCGCGGGCGGCGAGGGCCGACTCCGAGTTGAGGGGGATCACCTTGTTCATGGACGGGTAGAGCAGGTAGTACGTCCGCAGCACTTTCGTGTAGAGGACGGCGAACGTCAGCAGCTCGTTGCCCACCGGCTCGTCGTCGGCGGGGTCGATGTAGTAGCGCGAAAAGTCCTCGTCGTTCGGCAGGATGCGCACGCTGATGGACGGCATGTTCGTGATGTACGGGGGAAACGAGAACGTGGCGTAGTTCTGGGGCGGATAGCCGCCCGGCGCGGGGTTCGCCGCGTCGTTGATGGTGAAGGTCAGGAGGGCGTTGCCGGGCTGGGAGGTATCGATCGTGATCGGCTGGCCCGGCGCGAAGTTCGCTCTCAGCACCGTCGCATTGCCCGGCGACTGGATGGGCGTGGAGCGGTACTGCCAGACCGTGATGGGCGGGCAGTCAGCAGCGGAGAGCAGCTTCCCGCGGCGATAGACCGACACCGTCGCCGGCTCGAGCGTTCCCTGGTTGCGGAACAGACCGCCGGCGCCGTGCTGCTCGGCATAGATGGCCTGCTGATTCGACGGGAAGTAGTAGTCGGCCTCGGCCAGCACCGTTTGGAACGTCGGGTTGGAGAGGCTGAACGTCGCCTCGGGGTCTTGCAGCGCCTTTTGCGCATCGGCGTTCGAGGCGATGTCGAAGTCGAAGAGCCAGCCGCGCTGATCGCCGCCGTTCACGTCGGTGTAGGGCACGGCGCCGATGGTCGCCGTCTTGCCGCCGCCGGCCACCATCAGACTCACCGGGCCGAAGTCGAACTTCGGAGTGGGGCTCCCCTGACCGTTGTCCGGGAACGTGCCGGAAAAGTCGGCGGAGATGGTGCTGCCGTTCTGGCGCAGCACCGCCGGCGCGAGGGAGATGACGCCGCTCGGACCGCTGTTGTTCTTCGAGCTGTCCGGCGTCTTGATGTTCGCCGCGTTCATGATCATCAGGCGCCCCACCGGGCCGGTCAGGATCCGCTCGTCATCCGTCAGCGGAGCGAGCGTGCCGATGATCTGCAGCGTCGCGGGGTTGGCCTTCTTCTGCTCGTACAGGTCCGCCAGCGCCTGGCCGCCGGCTCCCTGCTGGATGTTGAAGAGGTAGTAGCGGATGACGAGGCCGCGGACCTTCGGGCTGATGCCCGGCACGTTGATCGTCGTCCCGCCGCCGTTGAGCAGTACGTGATAGATGTAGCCGCCCGCGCCGGCGTCCCCCTGCCGGTTCACGTTGCGGTAGAAGTTGATCCACTGGCAGGCGCCTTTGGACGGCTGTCCCTTGACCACCGCCTTGCCGCCGCTCACCAACTGCAGCGCATCGATGAAGAACTGCGTGGCGGGCGGCGACCCCTCGGAGTTCACGTCCGTGATGCCGCCCGTGAAAGTCAGCGGCGCGCCGACGACCGCCGAGAGCGGGACGGAAGGATCGGATGCCGTGTACAGCTTGCCCGGCGCGGTCTGCACACCGATCACGGACGTCTTCGCGCTCGAGCTCATGTCGCCGTAGTAGTTCCACTCCGCCGGGAACTGCTTCGACGTCTGGCCTGGCGAGCCGGAGACGTCGAACGTCTGCTGCTGCTGGACCCAGGCGATGAACGCCTCATCGGACATCCCATAGGTGCGGGCCTGGACCAGCTTCGAGTCGACGAGGCCGAACGGCTGCCCGGCGAAGGGACCCCAGCTCGCGGGCAGCGTCAGCGCGCCCGGCTGCTGCGCGTAGTCGTCGTTGTTCGCCGTCCCCGGGTTGAGCGTGATCGTGCCTCTGAAGTTGATGCGCGGGAAGTCGAATAGACCCATACAGCCATCATGAAGGAAGCGGACTCAGGAGGCAACGACCTGCCCGTTCCCTTCGCGCCAGGCCTTCACGCCCGAGCGCAGCACCTCCAGCGGCAGCAGCGCGCAGCGGCGCCGCGCCGGCCGGATCTCCGCCTGCAGCGCGTCGATCAGCTCCTGCTCGGCGACGAGCTCCAGGCGGTCCGCCGGCAGGTTGACGATCATCTCCGTGAGCAGCGAGCCGGCGGCCTTGGCGATCATGCAGAGGTCGCCCTGGAAGCGCGCCGCGCTCACGGTGTGGTCGGCCGCCAGCGCGACCTCGATGCGCACCCGGTCGCCGCACAACGGATTGACGTCTTCCCAGCGGATGTCGGGCGCATCGAGCGACCCGTAGTTGCGCGGGTGGCGGAAGTGCTCCTGGATGGTCTCACCGTACGGTGTCATGGGCCTGTGGTCGGTCGTCAGTTGTCGGTTGCCGGTCGGTGCTTTTCACGATGCCGCCGTGACCGAGCCCCGCGTAGTCGATGGGGTCGCCGGCGAGGAGCCGGGGCAGCACCAGGTCGAACGCGGTGAGCTGGCTGGCGAAGCCGCAGGAGGGGAGGCCGATGATCGTCCGCTCTTTCCACGTGGCGATCCAGAGCAGAGTGCCGGGATGGACGGG
Organism: Thermoanaerobaculia bacterium; assembly: GCA_035273585.1. Classification (GTDB taxonomy): domain Bacteria; phylum Acidobacteriota; class Thermoanaerobaculia; order Gp7-AA8; family Gp7-AA8; genus JAFAVZ01. The sequence goes on along the minus strand of DATEOX010000651.1, from coordinate 7,376 downwards.
CATGCCCCTCCGCTGCATGGTCGCACCCATCGACTCCAGCGCGACGAACACCGGGTCGAGCGGATCGAGGGCGTTCGAGCCGCAGACGACGAAGAGCGGCTCGGGGCGCGACTCCAGCGCGGCGCGGATCGACCGTGCCTCGGCCGGCAGTGGCACGACCTGGCGCAGCTCGCACCCGAAGCGGGCCAGCTTGGCCGACAGGCCCCGCACGGCGCGGTCGTCGCGCGCCAGCAGCACCGCCTCCCGCGCCCGGAACGGCAGCAGGCGCAGGACCGGTCCGATCGCCTCCGCCTCCTCCAGCTCCTCCCGCCCGATGGCCAGCGGCGTGATCTGCGCCTCGGCCACGATCTCGCCTTTCGCGACGACGGCGTCACTTCGCAGCGTGAACACGGCGATGCCGTGCACGCCGTTCAGCCGCCGCAGCGCCTCCACATCGATCTTCAGCAGGCCGTCGTGTTGCGCGCGCAGCACGTGCCGATGTCCGGCCGGCGCGATCTCCAGGCCCGGAGCGGCGAGCATCCGCGCCAGCCGCCCTCCCGCCTCCCGCTGCGGCACGTCATCGCGCTCCAACTGCAGGAGGTGCAGCTCGCTCCACGGCGCATCGATCAGCAGCGGGATGTCCTCCGCGCGGAGGGCGTGCCCCTTCCGGAACAGTCCCGGCACGTCGTGGCAGAGCATCGCGCCGATGAGGTCGGGATGCTCCTCGCCACGGCGGACGGCGAACGCTTTCATGATCGCCTGCCGCTGAGAGGGGAGCCGCCGCGGCCGTGCATCACGGCCACGATCTCGGAGACGATGCTGAGGGCGATCTCGGCCGCGGTGTCGCCGCCGAGGTCGAGCCCGATCGGCACGCGCACGCGGGCCAGTTGCTCCTCGGCCACGCCTGCGTCGCGCAGCAGTTGCAGGATCGCCGCGCCGCGCCGGCGGCTGCCGAGGAGGCCGATGTACGGCGTATCGGTAGCGAGCGCGCGCTGGAGGACGGGGAGGTCGATCTTGTAGTCGTGCGCGGTGAGCACGACCGGCATCATCGGCCCGAGCCGCAGCTCCTCAGCGATCGCCGATGCGATGCCGAGGCGGATCTCGTCGGCATCGGCGAAACGCTCGCGCGTGGCGAAGCGCGGGCGGCCATCGATGACGATGGTGCGGAAGCCGAGCGTCTTCGCGAAGGCCACGAGCGGGATGGCCACCGCCCCGGCGCCGAAGAGGGCGAGGGTGACGGGAGGGCGGACGAGCTCGATGAAGACCTCGCTGCCGTTGACCGCGACTGTATGCGAGGAGGCCGTCGAGCGGAGCATCATCGGCACGTCGCGGGCGAGCGTCTCGATCAAATCCGCGGGCGCGGAGCCGCTCACCTCGCCCCGCTCGTCGACGAGCAGGCGCGTTCCCGCGCTCTCGCCGGCGATGACTGTGGCCAGTGCGACGGCCCGTCCGGCCGCGGCCTCGGCGCGGGCGCGCTCGTAGAGCTCGATCGTCGGCGCGGTGAGCGGCTCGACCAGGACGTCCACCGCGCCGCCGCAGGTCAGCCCGATCTCCCATGCCTCCTCGTCGCCGAGCTGCAGGCTGAGGAGGCGCGGCGATTCCGTGGCCAGCACTTCGCCGGAGTGCTCGATGACCCGCGCGTCGACGCAGCCGCCAATGGTCACCGAGCCGAAGACGCCGCCGCCGTCGCCGACGAACATCTTCGTCCCCTCCTTGCGCGGGGTCGTGCCGGTGGTGCGCACGAGGGTGGCCATCGCCGCACGGCTGCCGTCGCGGCGGAGGCGGTCGATCAGCTCGAAGGTCTCATGCGACATGGGACTTGGTGAAGGCGTCGCGGCAGTGCGCGCAGCAGAAGTAATGGCGTTGCCCCTCGACGTCCGCCGTGTGGCGCGCATCGGCGATCGTCACCGACATGCCGCAGACCGGATCGACGGCCGTGGCCGACGCCGCGATCTCCGCGCCGCGCTTCGCCTCGCCCGCGTGCCGCCGCTGCACGATCTCGGCGACGATGCTCAACGCGATCTCCTCCGCCCCCTGCGCGCCGATGTCCAGGCCGGCCGGCGACTTCACGTTGCCGACGTCCACGCCGCGCTCGCGCACCGTCTCCAGCACCGTGCGGGCGCGCTTCGGGCTGGCCACGAGCGCCACGTACGACGCGCCGCTCTTTGCCGCCTGCTCCACCGCCTCCTCGTCGTAGCGGCCGTGGGTGGCGATCACGACGTATGTCTCGCCGCTCAGCCGCAGCGCCTGCAGGTCGAGCTCGTTCACGACTTCATCCGCCTCGGGGGCGCTCCCTTTCGTGGTCAGAGGATCGACGACCGTCACGTGGAACTGCAGGGTCTTGCCGATCCGGACCAGGGCGCGCGCCACCGTCTCGTAGCCGACCACCACCATGTGCGGCCGGGGAAGGCTCGGTTCGATGAAGACTTCGAGCACGCCGCCACTGTAGCACTGCGTCGGAACGTCGATGATCCCGAAGCGCTTCGCTTCCGCGGCGCCCGTGGAATCGAGCGTGAGCAGCCGCGGCGCGCCTTCCTCCAGCGCATTGCGCACCACGATCTCGTGCGCGCAGCTCCCGCCGATAGGAGGCGGCTCGCCCTCGGTGCGCTGGAGGTCCGCCTGCGTGTCGATGTCCGTCACGACGCCGCGGTCGTCCACCGGCACGCGCACGATCGACTCCGGATGATCGCCGAAGACCGCGCGGCAGCCGATGTCGCCGTGGATGTCCATCATCTCCGCGAAGAGCGAGCGGTCGACGAGCACCGGGTTGCCGCGGAAGCCGTTGTAGGTGGGGATGACGACCGCGGCGCGCGTCCGGCGGTGCTCCTCGACGAGGAGGTCGATCGTCGCCGGCGCGACGAACGGCTGGTCGGCGAGCACGATCAGCGCGCCCTCGGCATCGATCGCCCGCAGACCGGCCTGGATGGAGGTGCTCATGCCGTCCGCGTAGTGGGGGTTGAAGACGATCCGCTCGCGGTCGAAGCTCACCTTCTCTCGGATCTCGTCTGCATGCGCGCCGAGGACGACCACGACGTCGTCGACGTGCGAGGCGCGCAGGTTGTCCAGCGCGTGCTGGAGGAGCGCCTTCCCGCCGACGCGCGCGAGCTGCTTGCACTGCCCGAAACGCGTTGCCTGTCCGGCCGCGAGCACGATGGCGGAGATCACGGCGCTCCCATCTCGGCCGTTTTATGCCTGCATTAAGGCGGTGTCAAGCAACGCACCGCCTGCTCCGACCGCAGCGATGCCATGTCGATCGAGAAGCGGTACTTCACGTCCGACTTCAGCAGTCGCTCATACGCCTCATTGATCTGCTGCGCGGGGATGACTTCGACGTCGGAGGTGATGTCGTGCTTTCCGCAGAAATCGAGCATTTCCTGCGTCTCGGCGATGCCGCCGATGTTCGAGCCGGAGACGCTGTGGCGGCCCATGATCAGCGCGAACGCCGGAACCGCAAGCGGCTTCGACGGCGCCCCGACGAGCGTGAGGTTGCCGTCGATGCGCAGGAGGGCCAGATAGGCGTTGATGTCGTGATCGGCGGAGACGGTGTCGAGGATGAAGTCGAAGCTGCCGGCGTGCTGCTGCATCTCGTCGGCGTTCGTGGAGACGACGACTTCGTCCGCGCCGAGGCGCAACGCATCGTCTTTCTTGTTCGGAGAGGTCGTGAAGACGACCACGTGCGCGCCGAACGCTTTCGCGAACTTCACGCCCATGTGCCCTAGGCCGCCGAGACCGACCACACCCACTTTCTTCCCCTTGGTGACGCCCCAGTGGCGCAGCGGCGAATACGTCGTGATGCCCGCGCAGAGGAGCGGCGCGGCGGCGGCGGGATCGAGGTTGTCCGGAACGCGAAGCACGAAGCGCTCGTCGACGACGACGCTCTCGGAGTAGCCGCCGTACGTCATGCCGCCGAGGTGCGCATCGGGGGCGCCGTAGGTGAAGGTGGCGTTGGGGCAGAACTGTTCGAGGCCCGACTTGCAGGCGTCGCAGGTGCCGTCGGAGTCGACGAGGCAGCCGACGCCGACGAGGTCTCCTTCCTCGAACTTCGTCACCGCGGCGCCGGTGCGCGTCACGCGTCCGACGATCTCGTGACCCGGGACGATCGGGTAGACGGTGGGCAGTGCCGCGCTCCACTCATTACGCACCATGTGCAGGTCGGAGTGGCAGATCCCGCAGAAGAGGATCTCGATCCGGACGTCGGTCTCGCGCGGCTCGCGACGCGGAATCGTCGTTGGCGCGAGAGGGGAAGTGGCGCTGGTTGCGGCCCAGGCTTTGGCGTGATTCATTGGTCTTCTCCTTTGGGGTTGCAGAGGCTCATCGACGTCACCGCTTTGAACTGCCGTGGAACGTCACCTCCGCCGATAGATCGCGTTTTGCCACCGCACCGCGCCGCGATCGTACTCGGTTCCCAGCTCCGCGAGCTCGAATCCGGCATGGAGCAGCGGGGTGTCGCGGCGGGGCTGCGGCGCGCCGGCGAGCCAGTTGAACTCGATGAGGACGGACCGGAGGCGCGGGTCGCGGAGCACGGCGGCGGCGCCGGCCAGGACATCATCCTCGCCGCCGTCGACGTCGATCTTCATCAGCGTCGGGATGCCGGCCGCGGCGGCGAGGGAGTCGATGGTCGCGACGGCCGTGCCGATGCGCATCACGACCGGCTCGTCGAACGGCCCGAATGAGCCGAGGGAGTGCATCGAGGAAGCAGCGTCGAGGCTGGCCAGCCGCAGCTCGCCCAGTCCGTCCTCCGCTCCGACGGCGACGCAGTACGGCCGCAGGTTGCCCAGGCCGTTGAGTGCGGCGTTCTCGCAGAGGCGGGCGAAGGACCAGGGCATCGGCTCGACCGCGACGACCGTCCCGGCGGGATTCTGCGCGGCGGCGAGAATGGCGTAGATGCCGATGTTCGCGCCGATGTCGAACAGCGTGTCCCCGGCGCCGAACTGCTCGGCGATCCAGCGGACGGTCTCGGGCTCCTTCGTGGCCAGCGTCTCGACCCGGCCCTGCTCCCACTCGTTCGCGACGTGCATGCGGAACGTCGTCGCCCCGGAGCGGCACTCGGCGACCGCGGTCCGTTGTTCCATATCTGCTGGTATGCCATCATTCCGCTGGAAAGTCGAGACGCGATGATCGCCGCCCTCCGAAGTCTCGCCGAGCGCATCGACGCCGAGTGGAAGGGAGCGGGCTACGAGCCGGGGGACCTGCCCGCGATCGCGTCGCGCGCGCTGACCGAGGAGCGTCCCGACCGCGGCTACGACCTCGGCGTGCTGGCCGACTGGACCTTGGCCGCCCCCGAGCTGCCTGACGCGTGCAATCCGTTCGGCCCGCTCGGCCCTCCGGCCTTCACCGTCTGGTCCAATCCGCGCTTCTACGTCAACGTCTACGTCTACACGACGCCCGAGGTCGTCGTGCACGACCACGATTTCTCGGGCGCGTTCATGAACCTCTCCGGCGTGACGATCCACTGCACGTACGAGTTCGGCGGCGGCGACGCCATCGACGAGACGGTCCGCGTCGGCGCGCTCCGGCTGAAGGGCATCGAAGCCATCAGCGAGGGGAGGGTGCGGCGGATCGAGGCGGGCGAGCGCTTCATCCATCAGGTGTGGCACGTCAGCCAGCCGACGGCCGTGCTCGTGGTGCGGACGCCGCCGCTCACGCCGTCGCCGCGCCAGTTCCAGTACCTTCGCCCGTCGATCGCCACGCAGGTATTCCGCACCGACTCGCTGTCGATGGGTTACCCGGAACGCTTCGCCCACACGCGCAAGATGGCCGAGGCGCTGCGGACGTCGGACGGCGGCATCGGATTCGTGAAGGAGCTGGTGCGGCGCGAGCGGCCGTGGGACGCGGTGTGGCATCTGATGGAGAACTGGCGCTACCTCCGCGGCACGGGCGCGCTCGGGGAAGTCATCGCCCTCGGGGCGAAGCATCAGGGCGAATGGTTCGCGGCGATGGAGAGCGCCGGGACGGACCACGACCTCTTCGCCTCGATCCATTGGTCGCGCGTGGTGCTCGCGCGCGACCGCATCGTGCTCGCGCTCCTGCTCAGCTTCCGCGCGTGGGGGCCGATCCGGAAGGCGCTGGAGGGATTGCTTCCCGGCGTCGATCTGGCCGCGCAGGTCGTGGAGACGCTCGGCGGCCTGGCCGACGCCGGCGCGATCGCGCTCGAGCTGCCGCCGGATGCGCGTCCGCTGCTGGTCGGAATGTTGCGCGGCGACGCGGCCGACCCGGGGCTCGATGCCTTGCAGCAGCAGCCGTTGTTGCGGCCGTTGTTCAACCCTGCGTGAGCGCGGTGCGCATCCGCGCCGCGCGCGAGCGCGCCCGGCGCGCCAGCAGGTCGTAGAGCACGCGCTCCTGCTCCCGTTTCTGCGAGCGGAAGACGCGGTTGAGGTGTAGGTGGAGCAGGCTGGTGATGATGCCGTCCTCGAACGGCGGCTCGCGGTCCATGCGCAATGCGAGCGAGGCGATGACGCGCGAGCGCTCGTCGTACGCTGCCTGCCACGGCCGCAGCGCGGGGTCGTCGAAGATCGCGTCGAGCGGGCCGCGCAGCTCGCGCGTCTTGCGGGCCAGCGCCTCGCGCGTGTCGCGTGGCGCGTCGAACTCCTTGGAGAACTCCGTGGAGAGGAGCTCGAAGAGGGGAAGCTTGTGCGCCTCGCGGACGCCGAGGTCATCGAGCAAGCGATCCGCGCCCCAGGCGGCGGTCTGCCAGCGCAGCGTCGCGTCGCCCTGCATGTACGGCAGCGCGGCGACCACCGCGGCGCTGTCGGCGGCGAAGAGCGTCTCGATGCGGTCGATCTGTTCGGGGCCGCCGTAGCGCTCCAGCTCGCGCGCGTACGTGTCGAGCTGCACCTTCGCCAGCCAGCCGCTCTCCATCAGCGAGGCGAAGAGCGCTCCGAGCTCCCTGAGCAGGTCGCCCGCGTCGCCGCCCCGGATGCGCAGCCGCAGGTGGTGATCGGTGTCGGTGTAGCGAACGAAGAACCAGGATGACATCCGCCCTTCCCCGGTCAGCCGCCGCATGGCCGGCGCGATCGACTCGACGAGCAGCCGGTCGCTGGTCGAATAGCCGGTGTACAGCTTCCAGTACAGCCAATCGCCGGCGCCCGGCGCGGAGTCGCGGATGCGCGAGGGCGAGCGGTCGATCGTCGCCGGCGACAGCGCGGCGGGGCGCGGCTGGCGGCGCAGGAACGGGACGACCACCTCGTTCGCGAAACGCCCTTCCGGTCCGCGTACGGGCATCTCCCCGGGCTGCGGGAGCAGCTCGTGCAGCGCGACCTTGTCGTCGGAGCGGGTGGCGGCCAGGAAGGCCTCGATGGTGACGGGATTCCGCCAGTCGATGAGCAGCTCCTGGTCGAGGTGGTCGAGCAGGACGAAGCGGGGCATGCCGCGCCGCGTCGCCACTTCCGCGCCGTGGG
>DATEOX010000650.1:0-16889 GCA_035273585.1 Thermoanaerobaculia bacterium | reverse complement strand
GACCCGCGGATCCTTGATCTCGTGCTGCCACTCCACGAGCTGCCGCAGCCAGAGGAAATTCGCGTCGTCGTCGCTCGCGCCGACCCGCCCTTCCTTGTACTTCCAGTGCGCGGCGATGCCCTGCTCGGCGATGAGGTCCATCTCCCGGGTCCGGATCTGCACCTCGAACGGCTGCCCCTTCTCCGCCACCACCGTCGTGTGCAGCGACTGGTAGAAGTTCGGCTTGGGCATGGCGATGTAGTCCTTGATGCGGCCCGGCACCGGACGCCACATCTGATGGATGATCCCCAGGCAGGCGTAGCAGTCCTTCACCGACGGGGTGATGATGCGGAAGGCCAGGTAGTCGTAGAGCTGGCCGATGTCGATCTCCTGCCGGCGCATCTTGGTAAAGATCGAGTACATCGACTTGACCCGGCCGTAGACCTCCCCCTCGATCTCGTTCGTCTTCATGTGCGCGGCGAGCGTCTCGCGGATGCGCTCCACCACGTCGCCGGACACGGCCATCTTCTCGCTCACCGACTTGTTCAGCTCGTCGAACTCGCGGGGGTGCAGCCAGCGCAGCGAGAGGTCCTCCAGCTCGCTCTTGATGCGGCCCATGCCCAGGCGGTTGGCGATCGGGGCGTAGATCTCGAGCGTCTCCTTCGAGACGGCGATGCGCTTCTCCTCCGGGAGGTACTGCAGGGTGCGCATGTTGTGCAGGCGGTCGGCCAGCTTGACCAGCACCACGCGCAGGTCGGAGACCATGGCCAGGAGCATCTTGCGGAAGGTCTCGGCCTGCTGCTCCTCCTTCGAGACGTAGGCGTAGCGGGAGATCTTGGTCACGCCGTCGACCAGCTCGGCCACGTCGCCGCCGAACATCTCCTGGAGACGCTCCTTGGTGGTGAGGGTGTCTTCCAGGACGTCGTGCAGGAGGCCGACGGCGATGGAGGTCTCGTCCAGGCGCATGTCGGCCAGGATGTAGGCCACGTTGAGGGGGTGCACCAGGTACGGCTCGCCCGAGCTGCGCGTCTGTCCCTTGTGCTCGCGGGCGGAGAAGATGTAGGCCTTCTCCAGCAGCTCCTCATCGAAGTCCGGCTTGTAGCTCTCGATGCGGTCGAGGATGTCTTCGAAGCGGATCATGGGCGTGAGGATGAACAGCCGGCTATCGTAGCAGTCTTCCGGCCACGGGCCGGTGCGCCGGTTGGCATAGCCCATCCCGACGTTAGGCTCCTCCGTAGGCGCAGTCGTATGCACAGGCCCGTGCCGACGCTTGGTGCAACTCTTGCTGATCGACGGTACTCAGGCCGTCAGCCAGAGACCGCCCAGCGGTCAATGACCGCCGGGATGAACGAAAAGGAGGTTTGCTGTCCATGCGTTTTGCCAAGCCGTTGTTCCTGGTTCTCTTCTTACTCGCCTTCGCCGCGATTCCTGCCTTCGCCGGACCGGTTCCGTCGAAGACCGCGGCCAATCAGAGCCTCGACTCCCGCGCTGCCGATCTCGCGCTCGTCCGCGACGTCGCCGGCAACGAGGAAGTCGCGAAGGTGCTCGCCGCCCACGGGTTCACTCAGGAGCAGGTGAACCAGCGCGTCGCGCAGCTCTCGTCGCAGGACCTGCACCAACTGGCGCAGAATCTCGATCAGCTCCAGGCCGCCGGCCTGACCCGGCAGGAGTGGATCTGGATCGGCATCGGCGCGCTCGCCGCGCTCATTCTGGTCATCGCGCTCGGTTGATGCATCTTCCCGGCGGAGTACGGCAGAATCGGGCGAGCATGAGTCTCGCCCGATTCGTTTTTCCGGCCCTCGCCGCGCTCCTCCTCTCCTCCTGCGTCACCTGGACGCCCCGCTCCCAGCGCGTCAGCACCGCGGCCACGACCATCGCCGACATGCCGATGCAGAAGTGGGGCATCGAGTCGTGCGGCCCAGGCTCGCTCTCCACCGTCCTCCAGCATTACGGCGATCCGCTGACGATGGCCGACTGGGAGACGAAGCTGCCCAAGACGCGCGGCGGCGTGATGTCCATCGACCTCGTCCTCGCCGCCCGCCAGCGCGGCTTCGACGCGCAGCTCGTGACCGGCACCCCGGAGACGGTCGCGGCGGAGCTGCGCGAAGGACGGCCGGTCATCCTCATGCTCCAGGTCATCGACTCCCCCGGCCGCGGCTACGACTTCTTCCACTTCGTCGTGGCCGACGGCATCGACGCGCAGCGCAACCTCATCCGCACCCAGTTCGGCGACGGCAAGGCGCGCTGGGTCACGTTCGACCGCCTGGCCAGGCCGTGGAAAGGCGGGGGCAACGCCGCGCTCTTCATCAGGCCCGACGCCGACCCGACGCCGCTCCTCCGCACCGCCGTGGCCCTGGAGGACGAAGGCAAGTACGCCGACGCCGCGGAGCGCTACCGCGTCGTCCTCCTCCGCCACCCTGACAACGTCGTGGCCTGGACGAACCTCGGCAATGCGGAGTCGCAACTGAAGAACGACAAAGCGGCGGAAGAGGCGTTCCGCAAGGCCATCGCCCTCGATGACTCCTCGCGCGACGCGCTGAACAACCTCGCCTGGCTGCTCTTCACCCAGAAGCGCCTGCCGGAGGCGGAGTCGTTCGCCAGACGCGCGGCATCCATCCCCGGCCCCGATTCGTACCTGATGCTCGACACGCTGGCCCGCATCCTCGCCGCGAAGGGCTCGTGCGAGGAGGCCGCGGCCACGTTCCGGGAGGCCATCGAGTCGGTCCCGGCCACCCGCACGCAGGCCCGCAGCGACCTGGAGAAAGGGCTGGCGGAGACGCGGCAGAGCTGCCATTCTTGAGCAGCCGCCGATGTTCTCCCGACGCGCCCACTGGAGCGCGCCCCTCAATCGCCTCTCCCTCGCCCGCCGCGCCCGTGGCGGCGACCTGCTCGACCTGACCGAATCCAACCCCACACGCGCGGAGCTCGACTACCCACATGACGAGCTGGCGAACGTCATGGCAAGCGCCGCCCGCGCGCCATACGATCCCCAGCCGCTCGGCCTCCGCTCCGCGCGCGAGACGCTCTCCGCGCACCTCGGCTGCGACGCGGACGACCTGGTGATCACCGCCTCGACCAGCGAGGCGTATTCGTTCCTCTTCAAGCTGCTCACCGATCCGGGCGATGCGATCCTCACCGCCACGCCGTCCTATCCGCTCCTCGAGCACCTCGCCTCGCTGGAGCTGGTGACGCTGCGCCACTTCCCGCTCGAGCTCCACCGCCGATGGGAGCTCGCCGACGTGCCGGTGGATGCAAGCACGCGGGCCATCGTGGTGGTCAATCCGAACAACCCCACCGGCTCGTTCGTCACCGCCGCCGAGCAGGACGCGCTGGCCATGCACGGGCTGCCGATCATCAGCGACGAGGTCTTCCGCGACTACGCCTTCGCCGCACCCGCGCCCTCTCTCGTACGCGATGACGTCCTCACGTTCGCCCTCGGCGGCCTGTCCAAGTCCGCCGGCCTGCCGCACTACAAGCTCGGCTGGATCCGCGTCGGCGGCCCTCCGGCGGCGAAGCGCGAGGCCATCGAGGCGCTGGAGCTGATCGCGGACAACTTTCTCTCCGTCGCAACGCCGGTGCAGGTGGCCTTGCCCGATCTCCTCCGCATCGGCGCCGGCATCCGCGACGCGATCCGCAACCGCATCCGCGCCAACCTCGCCCATCTCACCGAGGCGGTGCGGCAGCGCAACGACTGGCAGCTTCTGCCGGTGGAGGCTGGCTGGTCGGCCGTCATCCGCATCCCGCGCACGCAGAGCGACGAGGACTTCGCCCTGCAACTGCTCGAGGAGCGCGGCGTGCTCGTCCATCCCGGCTATTTCTTCGACTTTCCATCCGACGGATACTTTGTCGTCTCGCTCCTCACGCCCACGCGGACCTTCATCGATGGAATTGAAAAAGCATTGGCTCCTTGATCCCGACATCGCCTTCCTGAACCACGGCTCGTACGGCGCGACGCCGATCGCCGTGCTCGCGCGGCAGGACGAGCTGCGCACGCAGATGGAGCGCGAGCCGGTGCGCTTCTTCAACCGCGAGCTCGAGCCGCTCCTCGACGATGCCCGCCGCCGGCTCGCCGCCTTCCTCGGCGCGGACGAGGCGGGTCTGGCCTTCTGCGCCAACGCCACCGCCGGCGTGAACGCCGTCCTCCGTTCGCTCGACCTCGACAAGCTCGACGAGCTGGTCGTCACCTCGCACGAGTACAACGCCAGCCGCAACACGATCGACTTCGCGGCCGGCCTTGCCGGCGCGAAGGTGGTCGTCGTGACCATCCCCTTCCCCATCGCCTCGCCGGACGAAGTGATGGAGCGCATCCTGGCCGCGGTCACCGACCGCACGCGCCTCGTCCTCATCGACCACGTCACGAGCCAGACGGCGCTCGTCTTCCCCGCCGCGCGGATCGTCTCCGAGGTGCAGGCGCGAGGGGTCGACGTGCTGATCGACGGCGCGCATGCGCCGGGCATGATCCCGCTCGACCTGCGCGCGATCGGCGCCGCGTATTACGCCGGCAACCTGCACAAGTGGGTCTGCGCGCCGAAGGGCGCCGGCTTCCTCCACGTCCGCGAGAACCGCCGCCTGGGCATCCACCCGGCCGTCATCAGCCACGGCATGAACGCCACGCGCCGCGACCGCAGCCGCTACCACCTCGAGTTCGACTGGACCGGCACGATGGACCCCACGCCGTGGCTCTGCGTCCCCGTGGCGCTGCGCTTCATGGAGTCGCTCGTGGAGGGCGGGTGGCCGGAGATCATGCGCCGCAACCACGACCTCGCCCTGCGCGCCCGCGACCTCCTCTGTCAGCGCCTCGCCATCGCCAACCCCGCCCCCGACGACATGCTCGGCTCGATGGCCGCCATCCCCCTCCCCGAGGGTGACGCGCAATCGCTGCAGGACGAGCTCTTCTTCGAGCACCACATCGAAGTGCCGCTCATGCCCTGGCCGACGCGCCTGCTGCGCGTTTCCGCGCAGCTCTACAACACCATCGAGGAGTACGAGCGGCTGGCGGACGCGCTACGGCGCGCGGGCGAGACGCCCGCTCTCCTACACGAAATACCGCGCTAGCGCCGTCTCCAGCTCGTCCGCTTTCGTCGGCTTGGACAGGTAATCGTCCATCCCAGCGGCGAGGCACTTCTCGCGGTCGCCTTCCAGCGCGTTGGCGGTCATGGCGATGATGCGATGCCGGCGTCCCTCGGTCCGGCGGATCTCGATCGTCGCCTGGTAGCCGTCGACGATCGGCATCTGGCAGTCCATCAGGATGATCTCGTACTCGCGCTTCGCCAGCGCCTCGAGCGCTTCCTTCCCGTTCGCCACCGAGTCGACCGGATAGCCGAGCTTCTCCAGTTGGCTGAGGGTCAGCTTGCGGTTGAGAAAGTTGTCCTCGGCGAGCAGGACGCGGATCGACTTGCGCCGTTCCATCGGCACGGCCGGCGGCGGCATGCGCGAGTCGAACGGCTGCCCAGCCGCGCGCGCCAGCGGTAGCGCGTCGTTCGCGAGCGCGACGGTCATCGCATCGAAGAGCTCCCCCTGCCCCACCGGCTTCATCGCGTACGCCGCGACGCCGGCCGAGCGCAGCGCCTCCTCGTTCGGGGTGTCGTTGCTGGCGAAGAGGCGCACCAGGCTCGTGCCGCCCGGAATCGCGAGCTCGAAGTCGGCGACCACGACCCGGTACGGATCGCCGATAGAAGCCGCCTTCTCCAGCATCGCCCGCGCCTCCGCCTCGTTCTCCGCGATGTCCACGCGCATCTCCCAGGTGAGCGCGAGGTAGTGATGGACGACGCGCCGGCTGGTCGGCACCTGATCGGAGAGCAGCACGCGCTTGCCCTTGAACTCCAGGTCGGACGACGCGAACGGCTTGCGTCCCGCGGCCTGCTTCGGGAAGGGGATGGTGAACCAGAAGGAGGAGCCGACGCCGGCCGTGGAGTCGACGTCCATCAGGCCGCCCATCATCTCCACGAGCTGCCGCGCCGTGGCCAGGCCGAGGCCGACGCCGCCGAAGCGCCGCGTGCTCGTCGCCTCCACCTGCGAGAAGCGCTCGAACAGCAGCAGCCGGTCCTCGGGTGCGATGCCGATGCCGGTGTCGCGCACCTCGAAGCGGACCACGCGGTGCGTCTCGGTCTCGGTCTGCAGCGAGACGCGCAGGACGACCGCCCCCTCCTCCGTGAACTTCACCGCGTTGTCCATCAGGTTCGTAACGACCTGGCGGAGGCGCGCCTGATTGCCGCGGAAGATGGTCGGCAGTTGCTCGTCGAAGAGGAGCATCACGTCGACCTCTTTTCCGAGGACGGCGATCTTCATCACCTCCACGACGCGCTGCAGAGTGCGGTAGAGGTCGAAGTCGACGTTCGCCGAGGCCAGGCTCCCGGCCTGCACGTTGGAGACGTAGAGAATGTTGTTCACGATGGCCAGCAGCTGGTCGGCGTTGGCCCGCGCCTGGTGGGCGAAGTCCTGCTGCTCGGCGCCGAGCGGCGATGAGAGGAGCAGGTCGATCATCCCCACGATGCCGTTCATCGGCGTGCGGATCTCGTGGCTGACGTTGGTGAGGAACTGCGTCTTGAGCCGCGCCGCCTCGAGCGCCGCGTCGCGCGCGTTGCCCAGCTCGGCCTCGAACTCCTTCCGGTCGGTGATGTCGCGGAAGGTGACGCGGGCCAGCACCGGGTGCTCGTCGACGAGCTTCGGCCGCAGCGAGCCCTCGACGGTGATGCGCCGGCCGCTGGAGGTCACGAACACGGTCTCGACGCGCTGCGCCTCGCGCGTGGAGAAGGCGTCGGCGAACGCGGCGCGGAAGCCTTCGCGCGACTCGCCGTCCATCAGCCGGACGAGCGGCGCGCTGCTCAGCTCCTCGCGCGAGTAGCCGAGGGCGTTGGCCACGGCCTGGTTGGCGTGCAGGAGGCGGCCGTCCGGGCCGATGCTCATGATCAGATCGTCGGTCTGCTCGAAGAAGTCGCGGAAGCGGTCGTCCGCCTCTTCGACGCTCTCCTCCAGCTCGCGCACGCGCAGCTCGCGCATGACCACGCGGGCCAGGGCGCGGAGGCCGGCGACCTGCGACCCGTCGAGCTCGCGCGGGCCGCGGTCCATCACGGAGAGCGCGCCGCGGAAGTTGCCGTTCGGGTCGAGGATCGGCGCGGCGGCGTAGAAGCGGATGTGCGGCGGCCCGGCGACGAGCGGGTGGTCGGCGAAACGCCGGTCGGCGGCGCAGTCGCGGACGACGATCACGTCGCGAGCGTCTTTGATGCGCGCCGCAAAGGATTGGGAGAGCGGCACGGAGGGCCGGTTCCAGCCGCGCGTGGCCCGGATCCATTCGGCGTTGCCTTCGAGGAAGCCGAGGTAGGCGACCGGCACGCCGGCGATGGTCGCGGCATCCGCCACGAGTGCGTCGAGCTCCGGCGCGCGGTCGCGCCCGACCGGCGGATCAGGAATCGGATGTGTGGCCAAGGAAAACCCGCGCGGATGATACGGCGCAATGGCGTTTGCGGCGGACGGAAGTCCGTCCCGATGACGTTGGGTGGCCGCTGGATCGTTTTCTGCACAAAACGGCTGGAAAGGAGCCCAAACCAGATGAAGATGTATTGGACCCTCGCCCTCTGCGTGTTCGCCCTCGTGGCCTGTCACAAGGAAACGAACACGTCCTCGGACACGACGGACACGACCATGACCAGCGTCTCGATGACCGACACGTCGTCGACGACCTCGACCACGACGCCGATCGCATCGACGACCGGCTCCGTCAGCCCCCTCACCGACGCGGAGAAGACCTTCGCCATGAAGGCCGCCGACGGCGGCATGGCCGAAGTCGCTCTCGGCGGCGTCGCGGCGCAGAAGGCCACCAACGGCGACGTCAAGAACTTCGGCAACCAGATGGTCACCGACCACGGCAAGGCCAACGATCAGCTCAAGACCTGGGCCACGAACAAAGGCATCGCCCTGCCGGCTGAAATGAGCGACGAGCACAAGAAGACCGCCGAGGACCTCTCGAAGAAGAGCGGCGCGGCTTTCGACAAGGCGTACATGGACGCCATGGTCGAGGACCACGAGAAGGACGTCCGCGAGTTCCAGCAGGCCAAGTCCAGCGTCAAGGATCCCGACCTCAAGCAGTGGGTCGACGCCACCCTGCCGGTGATCGAAGGCCACCTGCAGATGGCGAAGGATCTGCGCAAGAAGCTGAAGTAAGGCGTCACGTCCATTCAAGGACACCTGCTCTCGAACACCGATGCCAACTCGGCTAGCGTAAGTCTCGCCTCGCGTTCCATACGCCGAACGACGCTTTTCGCGCTGCTCGCAACGGCAGAGGTGCCGAAGGGCTGGTACGGGCGGCCGAGGAGCGCATTGACCGCCTTTTGCAGGTTCGACCACGATTGATTCGTCTGCTTTCGGATCTCCAGCACTTTCCGCAGGCCGCCCGACTCCGCGCCGTCTCCCGTCCCCGATTCTGTTGCTTCGCGGCCGAGCAGACGGATGGAAAGCGCCGCCCACGGCGAGAGATCGAACTGAGGATCGCGCACATAATCCGGTATGGCGCAGACGGGACGATCAGCGAAGTAGAGATCGTACGAAATCTGCCGAATTACGAGCGGGACGTCCGGGTGCGGATGTTGATCCTCCGTGAGCATCCCGAGCCAGAACGGCATATAGCAGAGATTCCAGCCGGCGGTGAACGCCGATGGATCCCACGGCTGACCCCAGATGTGACGAACGCCGTAGCCGCTGCCTCGGGCGATCGGCCGCCCGGTGTATTTCTCCCAGGCCGCTTGCGCCCCGGCGTTGTCGCCGAGTAGGACCTCTTTCCCGTTCCACAGCGCGCGATCGCCGCGGTCGCCGGATGGGTAATGCTGCCGGCTCATGCGGGCGCGATCGGGATAATAGGGACAGCGCGCGCGCACCGCCTCCGGATCAATGAAGAATGAATAGCGGAGCGTCGCCTCGATCAGTGATGTCCCCGCGCGTTCGAGCAGATCGGACAACACAGCGATCGGCTTCGGCAAAGCATCGCGATATTTCTCGCTCGCTATCGGCATGCAGTCGCCTCACACCTCGGCCGGCTGCTGCGGCGGCGCCGGAGCGGCGGGCGCCGGCGCGGTATCCGGCGGCGGGCTGAAGCCGGGGAGCACCGCCCCCTTCAGTCCGAGCGCCTGGTTGCGGAGCTTGTCCTGGCGCAGGTAGCACTCCATCCAGCGGTGCACGTAGCCGAGGCGCAGCGCGTAGGCGGCCGAGGCGTACGGGCCGGGGTTGTCCTGGGCCAGCGAGTGCGCGTCGGCGTCGCAGATGAGGGCCACGCGCGAGCCGGCCACCTTGAAGCGCCGGCCGGCATCGATGAACGTGTCGTAGAACGCGTTCACCGCGGTGCGCGTGGCGTTGATGATCGTCGCCGGGGCGCTGGGAGGCTTCGGCCGCACGGCGCAGTCCTTGACGCCCGCGGGGCCGCCCCACTGGTCGCCGTGGAACTGGTAGGCATCGACGAGCGGGATGGCCAGCCGGTTGCCGGCGCCGTCCAACAGCAGCTTCGCCAGCAGGCTGCCGCCCGGCAGGTCGGGGCTCATCAGCGAGGCCGGCGCGTTGAAGGTGATCAGGTGGGAGCGCTCCCCGCTGGCGTCGCGCAGGAGGTTGTGCACCCACGTGGCCACCTGGCGGTGCCAGTCGACCACGCCCGCCACCACCGGCGCCGGCTCGTTGAAGATCTCGAACATCACGTTCCAGAAGGGCTTCATCCTGTTGACGATGGCCTCGATGTACCGCTTCTCTGCGTCGGAGACGTTCTGGTGCCCGGGCAGGTTGCAGAACGAGCCGAGGCCGTCGCCGGCGGTGATGAAGCCGTTGACGTTGTTCAGGGTGTTGAACGGGCTGACGTTCCAGTCGTCGACGTTCGGCGAGTTGCGCAGCGCCTGCAGGCTGGCAAACGAGATCTGCACCACGATCCCCTTCCGCCGGGCCAGCTCGACGTAGCGCGCCAGGTCGTTGAGGTAGAGCACGTTGGCGAAGTTCAGGTCGTACTTGTTCCGCTTGTTCAGGTCGTCGTGCCGCTGGCTGTAGCGGAGGATGGGATAGAGGAAGCACGACACTTCCGGGAAGCAGAAGAGGCGCGACTGGTTCACCTTGTGATCGGAGAGGAAGCGCATCCACTGCCCGTACGTCATCTGCACGACGGTGCTCTGCGGATCGGCCAGCGCCGCCGGCCAGTTCTCGTTCGGCGGATCGGTGTCCGACAGCAGCCGGACGAAGTTCGTGGCCGGCACGTTGCGCAGCCCGGCCACCTCGCCGTAGTAGCTGAAGCCCGAGAAGAGGATCTGCTGCTCCGACCCGTCGTCGCGGCGCAGGAAGATGTGATTCCGGGCAGGGTTGTCCGTCGAGACGGCCGGATTGGCCTTCACGAATAAACGACGCATGGATGTCTCTCCCTCTCTCTCAGGAGAGTCGCGCGAGGAGAAATCCCTACCTCGGGAGTGACGACCTCATTCCTCGTCGATGGGCAGCGCCGGCACGTCGGCGATCGGAGACGGCCCCGTATCCGGCGGCGGGCTGAACCTCGGATGCACGACGTCCCTCAGCCCCTCCGCCTGGCTGCGCAACTTGCCCTGCTGGAGGTAACAGTTCATCCAGCGGTGCACGTACGAGAGGCTCAGCCCGAACGCCGCGGCGGCGTAGACGCGCGGGTTGTCCTGGGCCAGCGAATGCGCGTCGGCATCGCACACGATGGCCACGCGCGAGCCGGCCACCTGGAGGCGGTGGCCGGCGTCGATGAACCGGTCGTAGAACCCGTTGACCGCATTGCGCGTGGCGGTCCTGATCGTCGGCGGTGAGCTGGGGACACCGGGCCGATTCGCGCAGACCTTCGTCCCGGAGACACCGCCCCACTGGTCGCCGTGGAAGTGATATGCGTCGACGAGCGGGACGGCCAGCCGGCGGCCGGCGTCGTCGAGCAGCAGCTTCGCCAGCAGGCTGCCGCCCGCCAGGGCCGGATCGAGCAGCGTGGCCGGCGCATTGAACGTGATGAGGTGTGAGCGCTCACCCGTCGACGGATCGCGCAGGAGGTCGTGCACCCATGTGGCCACCTGGCGGTGCCAGTCGACCACGCCGGTCATGCCCGGGATCGGCTCGTTGAAGAGCTCGTACATCACGTTCCAGAACGGCTTCGTCCGATTGACGATGGCCTCGATGTACCTCTTCTCCGCGGCGAGGACATTCGGATGTCCGTTCAGGTTGCAGAAGGTCGAGAGCCCGTCCGAGGCCTTGATGAAGAGGTTGATGTTGGTCTCGGAGTTGAACGGGTTGGCGTTCCAGTCGTCGGTATTGGCCCTGTTCCGCAGCGCCTGCCAGCTCGCGAAGGAGATCTGCACCACGATCCCCTTCCGCCGTGCGAGCTCGATGTACCGGGTGAGAGCGCGCAGATAGACCTCGTTCGGTATGTTCAAGTCGTACTTGTTCCGCTTGGCCGGATCGGGATGTCCCTGCCTGTAGCGGTGGATCGGATAGCGGGCGCACAACACCTCGGGGTAGCAGAAGAGGCGCGACTGGTTGACGTTGTGATCGGAGAGGAAGCGCATCCACTGGCCGTACGTCATCCGCACGGCGTTGCTCGCCGGCTGGGAGAGAGCGGCCGGCCAGTTCTCGTTGGGAGGATCGGTGTCCGGCAGCAACTCCACGAAGTCGTCGGCCGGCGCGGCACGAAGCCCGGCCACCTCGCCGTAGTAGCTGAACCCCGCGAAGAGGATCTGCTGCTCCGACCCGTCGTCGCGGCGGAGGAAGATGTGATGCCGGGCCGGGTTCGCGTCCGAGACCGCGGGGTTTGCCTTCACGAATAAGCGGCGCATGTACGTCTCCCCTGTTCGAGGAGAGTCGGGCGATGACGAATCCCTACCTTGCGTATCATCCGTCCATGCTGGACACCCGGCGCGCGGCGCGCGCGGCGACGAGCGTCGTCTTTCCCATTGGCATCTGCCTCGCGATCGGCGTGCCGGCAGCGATCATCAACCTCGTCGCCGTGCCGTGGATCGCGCGGCCGTGGAGCGCGCTCACCGGTCCGCAGATCGCGCTGGCCGTGTTCCTCGGCGTGGTCTTTCCGATCGCCTGGTTCGTGCTCGGGTTTCAGTACGGGATGGCGCGGGCGGTGTTCCACGTCTACGCCGTTTACCGGGAGCGCGTGGCGGAGCTGGTGATCGAGCGGCTGGTCCGGACGCGCGGCGTCAGCGAGATGCGCGACGTCCCGCTCCTCGTCCGCCGCGCGGTGAAGATCGCGCTGATGCTCCTCGGCGCGGGCGACCGCGTGCAGGACGTCGTCACCCAGGCGCGGCTCGGCGAGCGACCGGAGGTCGACCTCGTCGCGGCGATGATCGACGACGCGTTGCTCGCCCGCTCCGTCGAGCCGCTCAGATGGGCGCTGATCATCACCGGCGTGGTGAACGCCGCGGGGCTGATCTACTTCTTCAGTTGGGTGAGGTAATCGCGGCTCAAGGCCCGCGCGTCCTCGGCTCCGCGATAGAGCAACGCGTCGAGGGTCACCGAGATCGGCGCGTCGTCGGCCACCGTGGCCAGGCGCTTGGAAAGAACGGCGAGCTCGGCGTCCTCCTTGAATTTGGCGATCCCCGCCGGGGAGGTGACGGTCGCCGCACGGTGCTCGAAGATCCCCTCCAGCGATCCGTGGCGCTTGAGCAGTTGCGCGGCGGTCTTCGGGCCAATGCCACGCACGCCGGGGATGTTGTCCACCGCGTCGCCGGCCAGACCCAGAAAGTCGGTGATCTGGTCCGGGCGGACGCCGAACTTCGCCTCCACGCCTGCCGGATCGAAGCGCAGCCCGCGGCCGGGATCGACGAGCGTCACGCGCTCCGAGACGAGCTGCGTCAGGTCCTTGTCCGTGCTCACGATGACGAACCGCACGTCGCTCGCCTCGGTCTGGCGGATGATCGTGGCGATGAGGTCGTCCGCCTCGTGGCGCTCGTCGATGAACGCCGCGATGCCGAGGGCCTCGACCAACGCGAGGCAAGGGTCGACCTGCGCGTCCAGCTCCGGCGGCGAGGGGTCGCGGTGCGCCTTGTACGGCGGGTAGTACTCGTTGCGGAAGCTCTGGTTGAAGTGGCGGTCGAAGGCCACCGCGAGATGCGTCGGCCGCGCGTCGTCGATGTACTTCGTCAGGAAGCCGCTGAAGCCGTAGACCGCATTCATCCGGACGCTGCGCGGCACGGAGAAGAACGCGCGGAAGAGATACGGGCTGGCGTCGATGAGATGGACGGTGGGCATCGAGCGCGCGAGTGTAATGTCATTCTGAGCCGCGCAGACGGCGAAGAATCTCCCGGCAAGGGCGAGGAGATCCTTCGCCGTCTTCGCGGCTCAGGATGACACGCGTCAGCGCAGGAGCTGCGCCGCCATCCGGTCCGCCAGCATGCCCACCGCCTGGCTCATCCCGGTGGCGATGTTCGCGCTGTCCAGCGATGCGATGTCCACCGTGATCCGCTCGTGCTGCGTGACCCGCCCCCGGCCGGGCTCCGTCACCGTCCACCGCCCGTCCAGGACGACGACCGGGTTGGGGCCGGCGGCGAGCTCCTCCAGCACCACGTCGACCGAGCGGATGGCGCCGGTCGGCTTCGCGGCGCCGGGGAGGATCACCATCCCCTCCGGCATCCGCGCGGCGAGGTCGAAGGCGAGCGTGTGCAGGACGAGCGGCTGCAGCGAGGCCGACCACTGCTCGGCACTGCGCACCTCCAGCTTGTGATCGGCCTGGCGGACGACGACCTCCCGCCGATCGAGGCCGGGCGGGAGCTCGATGCCGTCGATGGCCACCGGCACCGCGGCCACGGCGGCGGGCGGCGCGGCGGGCGGAATGCGGTCGAGCGAGTAGAACTTGCTCTGGGAGCGGGAGAAGAGCCCGCAGCCGGTCAGGATCAGGATCGGCAGCAGCCGGCGGATGGTCATTTCGCTTTCCCTCTCCCCTTGAGCAGCGCGTCCGGATTCTCTTCGAGGTACGACGCCAGCCCGCGCACGGCCTCGGCGGCGCGCGTCAGCTCCTTGATCAGCGAGCCGAGGTCGTAGTTCTGGCGCGTCGAGCTGCCCATGAGCTGCTCGGCCCTCGCCGCCGCGGCCTCGGCCGACGCGGCGGTATTGCGCAGGCTCTCCACGATCGGCCCGACGCTCTGATTCGCCGTCGCCGCGGCCGACTCGGCGGACGACGCCGCGTTGCGCAGGCTCTTCGCGATCGGCCCGACGTTCTCGCGCGTGGTGGCCGTGATCTTCTCGACATCAGCGAGCGACCGATTCAGCCGCTGCAGGCTCTCGTTCAACACCGGATCGTGCACCAGCGTGTCGAGCCGCTGCGCCGTGCTGCGCAGGTGGCCGGCGATCTCCTCGATGGGCAGCGCGCGGATGCGGCCGGCGATGTCGTTCACCGCGCCAAGCGCTCCCTCGATCCCGCTGCCGCTGGAGGCCGCGGGGATGATGGGCGGATCGGTGGTGACCACGAGGCGGCCCGTGCCCGGCGCGGCGACCGTCTCCAGGTTGACGCCGCTCGATCCGGGGAGGATGAGACTCGAAGACAGCGTGGCGCGCATCCCCTTCTGCACCAGCCGCCCGAGGGCGTCGTTCATCCGGCCGCGGAGCTCTTCGCGCGTGGTCGAGGCATTCACGTCGAACTCCAGCTTGCGCGGATCGATCTCGATCGTGACGGGCGTCTCCAGCGAGGCGGTCTGCGGGACGTAGCGGAGGCGGACCTCGCGCACATGGCCGACCTGCACGCCCTTCATCTGCACCGCCGTGCCGGCGGCGAGGCCGCGAACGGGGCCGGGGAAATAGGTGACATAGGTCAGGTGCGGTCCATCCGCGGCGGCGATGGCGGCCCCCTCCGACTCGTAGAGCTCGAAGCGGGTGCCGTTCGCAACCTCTTGACCGGGCATGACTTCCGGCGTGTAGAAGCTGATCGGCGCGTTGAGCAGGGAGGCCAGCGAGGCGCCGCCCGTCGAGATCCCGCCGCCGCCGAAGGAAATGTTCAGGCCGCCGCCGCGCCAGAAGCGGGTGGACTGTCGGACGTCGCCGGCGAAGCGCTGCACGATGAAGGCGTGGATGGAGGTGACGCCGCGCTTGTTGTCGTACTCGGCGCCGAGGATGCGTCCGACGCGCATGCCCTGGAACTGCACCGGCGCGCCGGGCGCCACCCCGCCCAGGCCGCGCGTCTCGAGGATCACGTTCTTTCCCGCCTCCGGCGCGGAGAGGACCGGCGCGTACTCCTGTCCTGCGAACTCCCGCGCGTCCTCTCCTTCCCCCGGCGAGATGCCGACGTACGTGCCGGAGAGGATGCCGCCCAGGCCGCCGCCTTCCAGCCCCGGCTCGACGATCCAGAAGCGGGTGCCTTTCTTCAGCGCGTGGTTCATCGAGGCGTCGAGGGAGATGCGGACGACGACCTGCCCCAGGTCCTCATCGATGGTGATCTTCTGCACGGTGCCGACCTTCGCGCCGCGGAATCGCACCGGGCTGTAGCGGTCGAGGCCGCGCGCGTCGGCGAAGCGGACGGTGATGTCGCCGCCGCCGAAGAAACCGTAGCGGACGACGAGATAGCCGGCGAAGAAGATGGCCAGCGCCGGCACGATCCACACCCACGGCGACCACTTGGCCAGATGCACCTTCGCCTCGGGCTCCGGCTCCTGCTTCCGCCGCTCCTCCTGATGATGGTCGTACTCGCTCATACTCCGGCGGTCCTCCACATCAGCCGCGGCTCGAAGAGGCGCACGGCGAGCATGATCAGGGCGATGACCATGAAGAGCGGCGTCGCGCCCGGGCCGGCCACGATGTCGTCGATGCCGCGGAAGTCGACGATCGGAGCGGCGATGGCGGCGATGAACGGAATGATCATCGGCCAGCGGACGAGGCGCTGCAGGACGCGGTAGACGCGCGTCCGGGTGACGAGGCCGTGGCGGTCGGGGAAGCGGACCCGCGCGAGCAGCCACAGCAATCCGATCAGCTCGACGAACGGGATCGCGACGCCGGCCACGAGCACGATCACGCCGAACTGCCAATACCCGCGGTCGGCCAGGAGCTGCACGGTGCCGATCACGGTGTGCTCCAGGACGCCGGTCAGATTGTCATTGACGATGATGGACGCCGAGTAGGCCGGCAGACAGAGCGGGATGGCCGCCGCCACGGCGGCCAGCGCCGGCACGAAGCGGGGGGCGATGTTCCGGTCCAGCCTGCTGCCGCAGCGCGGGCAGGGATCGCCCGACCGGCGGGTCATGACGGTCATCTCGCAGACGTCGCACGTCGCGGCGTGGCGCTCCGGCAGCCGGTCGAGGTCGGGGAGGATGGCATTCCAGACCGCGCGGCGGTCGAGCGTCCGGTCGCCGATGAGCGAGAGCAGGGCGACGATCGCGTAGCACCAGGCGCCGATGCGCACCTCCACGTCGGCGGAGACCGCGGCGCGGTAGTAGGCGATCAGGCCGGCGATGACCACGACGTCCGTCATGCTCCAGATCCGCAACTCCTCGCTCCAGCGGAAGATGCGCCCCCGCTGGGGGATCTTCCACCGGAAGCGCAGCGAGGCCAGGACGGCGATCTGCAGCGAGGCGCGCAGCGCCGGGAAGAGGAAGGCGAAGAAGAGGAATCCGAACGCGAACGGGAACCACACTTCGGCGTAAATGACCGGGACGCTGGAGACCAGCCGGCTCTCATCGAAGACGAGCCGCTTGATGGTGGAGTCCATCAGGGGCATGAAGATGGCGGGCGGGAGGAGGACAAAGATGGCGACGGCGCAGGCCAGCGCCAGGTCCGCCCCCGCCGGCGTATGCCGCGCCAGCAGCCGGTCGCACCGATGGCACTCGGCCACCCCGCCGGGCGGCAGGTCGGGGATGACTTGCGTCGCCCCGCAGTCGGCGCAGGTGATCGTCACCGGCATGAAGCGGTCGGGACTGCAAGAGGAGCGCCCGACGGGGGTAGTTACTGGTTGCTGGTTA